>JBFGLD010000477.1:0-5326 GCA_041576335.1 Anaerolineae bacterium
GGTTCGCCCAACCACAACCCTGGCAGCTGTAATGCCGGCGGCGGGCGGCCCGACCTGTGGAACGGCGATGTGGGCAACGGCGATTCTGATTATGAATGTGCCTTGTTCTTTGCCAGCGAAGCGGCCAAGAACGGGGTGATCGTCTACGCCATTGGGCTGGGCGCCGGGGTCAACAAGGACTTCCTGACGGCGATTGCCACCGGCATCGATCCGCACGGCGGTGCGGGTGAGGAATTTCTGTTCGATGCTCGGGGGGGAACCTTCTTTAATGCAGCCAAACCGAGTGATTTGGACGAAATCTTTGACAAGATTTTGGGCAACATCTATGTCCGCATTGTGGGTTAGCGATGTTTCAAGATTAACAATGCAATTGTGAGTGGTTTACACAACGTGGAGGAAGGATTGGTCGTATGAAACGCAATTTGAGCGAATGGAGGGCAGTGCTACACAAACCGGCCAAGGGCCAAAGCCTGGTGGAAATGGCCATTATTGCCCCAATTCTTATTTTTATGCTCATCGGGGTTTTTGAGGTCGGCTGGGTGCTGCGGGGATACCTGGTTCTGTTGAACACGAACCGGGAAATTACCCGTTACTCAATCAGACCGAACTATCTAAACTTTTCCCAGAAAGACCCGACCCTGGTTGGCTATGATGAGGTTTTTACGCGGGCCCTGGCAACCATTGCCGATCAACTTGCTGAAGATTTTCGGACGAATGGGTCTATCATAGTCTCCCATCTGGTGGTTGATACGGCCCTACCCTGCGATCCGGATGATGATATTTCCCTCTGCAATTGTGAAGAATTCACGAACGCCGGTTCAAATTATAATGAAGCCCAGAATTTTACGCTTGACGATCTGATTCTTCACCCTAACGTGCCGGGCTTTGCGTATTATACGCTGGCCTACACCAATACCAACTATACGGCGACGACGAACGTTGAATATGAGGCTGAAGCCGAGCGGTTGATGCACCAAAATAATCTCTTCAACTGTGAGTTGTTGAAGAAGGGCGGGGTGCCTTCAGCCAACAACTATATGATCACTGAAATGTATTATCGCCAACCGCAGTTATTTGGCTTTCCCCTGATTTCAAATCCGCTGACCGACCCGGTTTCACTATACAGCCGAACCAGCATGCGTATTGTGGCCGCATCTCGTACCGGTGAGAGCAGCGATACCATCGGCCCGATTTGTAATGCCTATCCCTGGGTGGTCAAACAGAGCAACGTGGCTAGTGCCAGCATTAATGACCCGGTCAACGTATATGGGAGTTGGATAAAATGGGACTCCGGCGACAGCAGCGATGCCAATAACCTGCTGCTCGACCAGATCCGGTACCCGCGTATGGCCATCAACCGTTACAAAGAACCCGGGGGGCCGGCTGAGTATTCGGTGTTGGTGGTAGGAAAGAAGGTGGCTAATCTGGGAGGCGTAACCGCAGATTTTCAGGCCGCGATCGAAAGCTTGGCCGGTCAGGAAATCATTTTGCCGGTGAGCGGGTCAGCCGGCGGCCCCTATTTGATTGACGACTTCATCAAAGTGCGCCTGACCGAGGATATAGACCTGTCCGCAAGTAAGATTACGGCAATTTATATGGGCTCGGCTGCGGCGGGCAGCCCCAGCGATCATTGTTTGGCCGCCATGCCTTAGGCCTGTCGGCCTAATTATTATGTAAAACTTACGCTAGCGCATCCTTGACTTTTTGTCATAAGATGGTATCATATGTGTGCTAGCGTCCTTTTCGTTTGATTTATCGAAAAGGAGAATTTTATGCAACGTGGAAGATTGCTCATTATACTCGGCATTATCCTAGGGCTGGCAACGCTGGGCGCAGTGCTCTTTCTCGTGTTTGGTCAGGGGGGTGGTGACGAGGTGGTAGAAACGCCTCCGCCCGAAGCCTCGTTAGAACCGCCGCCGATTAGAACAACCGAAGTTATCGTGGCTTTGCAGCCGATTCCGCGCGGTGCCGAATTTGTGGCCGGGTCGATTGGGCGTCGGGCTTGGCCGGCCGACAATGTTCCCCCGGAAGCCATTGCCGATGAAGCCGAAACGATTGGTAAAGTGGCCAAGACAGAAATTGTCCAGGGCCAGGTGATTGCTCGCAGTATGCTGGCAGATCTGGCGGGGGCCGGTGAGGCGTCGTTTCAAGTCCCAGCGGGCCGGGTGGCGGTCGCTTATCCCTTTAATCGCCAGTCGAGTGTGGCTTATGCCATCCAGCCTGACGACTTTGTCGATATTTTATCCACGGCTTACTTCGTCGACGTTGATGAGGAATTTCAAACAACCCTGCCAAACAAGGTGCGGTTTTTCTTTCCTGAACTCGACGCAGAAACTGGAGAACCAACCGGTTTCTTTACCCTCAGCGAGTCCATCGACGAGGGGCGTTTTGAAATTGCGGGGGGTGATATTCCGGCAATTGTGTTTCCGAGAGAAGCACAGGTTCCGCGTCGCGTTGCCCAGCTGACCGTACAGTCGGCTAAAGTCATCCGGGTCGGTCCGTGGATCGAGCCAACCCCGGTTGCGGTACCGACCGGAGCGGAACCGGATCCGCAAGTGCCAACACCAACGCCCGCGTTGCCGGATATCGCAACCCTGGCGGTCACACCGCAAGATGCCCTGGTATTGCTGTGGCTGCGCCAAAATGGTATCTATACCGAGATGGCCTTACGGGCAGCCGGTGAAGAAAATGCGGATCATTTAACTGAAGCGGTGACGCTGCAATACATGCTGACCCGCTTCAATATTGCCGTACCACCCAAGATTGAGTTTGTGATGGCTTCATCTCTGTCTGAGCTTGAACAGCAGATTAGTGAAGTTACCACCCAACCTCAACAACCAAGTACGGGTCAATAGCACTGAACTTGGTAATTATTAGGGTTATAGTTTTCTGATTTGGACACTTCTCTTGGGAAAGTGCGAGCTTGAAAAACACTTTACTTCTTGCTCCTACTGTTTGGTCATCCGTGATTTGACGGGCGATGGAGATGGGTGGTGGAGACGTTGTACGCAACGTCTCTTCCAGTTGTCAATTTAACATAAACAGAATCACTTGTGGGAAGATACTCAATCATAGCAGCCACGATGTCTTGAGTCGAGCAAGGAGTCCGCAGCGATTTGAGCCGGACTCCTTTTGGAGCTTTAAATAAATTTGCGTAAGCCCCTCAAATATTTGATTTTCTACCCAACACGATGTAAAAACAATAGTAGCTTAAAACTTACGTAGGATAATAAGTTTATGTCAGGATCAATCGCACCGTTGCCAGATGGACCGGAAGGTCAAGGTAAAATTCGTCTCTTGATTGTCGATGATATTCCCGAAACTCGGGAAAATCTACGCAAGCTCCTCTTCTTTGAGTCCGACATAGAGGTCGTCGGGGCGGCCACCGATGGGCAAGACGGAATCGACATGGCCACCGAGCTGCAGCCCGACATTGTCCTTATGGATATCAATATGCCTGGCATCGATGGAATTACCGCCAGTGAAAAGATCAGCCAAAATGTTCCATTTTGCCAGATCATTATGATGTCGGTACAAGGCGAATCGGACTATCTGCGGCGCTCAATGTTGGCGGGGGCCAGAGAGTTTTTGATCAAACCTTTTTCCAGCGATGAGTTGATTAGTAGTGTTCGCCGGGTGTATCAACTCGGAGCAAGTCGCCGTCAAGCCATGCCGATCACGCAGATGAGCGGCGGTTCTGTGGCTGCAGATGAAGCAGCGCCAAAGGCAGAGGGAAAGATTGTGTCTGTTTTTAGTGCTAAGGGCGGCGTTGGATGCAGCACTATAGCTGTAAATGTCGCTATCGCGCTTCAGCAAAATGCTGCCAGCAAGGTGGCCCTGGTGGATACCAGTTTGCAGTTCGGTGATGTAGGCGTTTTGTTAAACTTGTACGCCAGCCGAACCAGCGCCGACCTGGCTGTTCATGCCGATGAACTGGATGACGAATTGATTGAGGATGTTTTTATTGCCCATAGCTCCGGGGTAAAGGCCCTGTTGGCTCCGCCAAAACCGGAGGAAGCTGACACCGTGACACCTGCGCTCATTACTAAGGTGCTGGGACGATTGCGATCTATGTTCGATATTATTATCGTCGATACCAGCAGCGTTCTTGATGACGTGGTCTTGAGTGTTATGGATTTATCTGATAAAATAATTGTAGTAACTACGCCCGAAATACCGGCCATAAAGAATGCCAAACTATTTTTCGAAGTTACTGAAGCCTTAGAGTATGACCGTGACCGAATTATGTTTGTGCTCAACAAAGCTGATAAGCGGGTAAATATTCGAGCTGAAGACATCGAGTCAAACATTAAGTATCGCATCGAAGGTCAATTACCGTTAGATGAACGGTCTGTTACAAATGCCGTTAATCAAGGCGTACCTTTCGTGTTAGGTGACAAAAATAGCGTCTTAACGCAGGCTACGATTATCCTCAGTAAAACCCTAAACGAGACGCTGCATTCCAAGGCTGAAACAGTGGAAGCACCGGTTCGAACTGGTATATTTGGTAGATAATTTAATTAGTCTGTCTAAAGTTAGACTCCATAAAGGAGGCGTATGTCTTTACTAAAACGCATAGCGAAAAGCCAGGAGGGCGGAACAGGATCCGGAACGAACCAACCCCCGTCAAACGTCGTGTCTAGCTCTCTCAAAGCGAAGACCCCAGAACAGCAGATTCGCAGAGTCCCCGCCGCGCAGGTGCGTGATCCGCTCAAAGAATTGAAAGAACGTATTCAAGATAGGCTGGTGTCAGAATTGGACCCCGGGATGGACGTATCGCGTACGGATGAAGTTCGACGTACTATCCAGGATATGTATGAGCAAATATTAGCTCAAGAGAACATTATTCTGAGCCGGACTGAACGAGAACGCCTTTTTGAAGGTATCGTCGCCGAAATCCTCGGTTTTGGTCCCCTGGAAGCTTTACTGGCTGATGAGGCCGTCAGTGAAATTATGGTCAATGGTCCGGATAAGGTGTTCATCGAACGGAAAGGCAAGATAACAAAAGCACAGATAGTGTTCGAGAGTGACGAACACGTGATGCGCGTGATCGATCGCATCGTGTCACCGCTCGGCCGCCGTATTGACGAAAGTTCCCCTTATGTCGACGCGCGTTTGCCGGATGGCTCACGTGTGAATGCAATTATCCCTCCCCTGGCCCTCAATGGTCCTACCTTGACCATTCGAAAATTTGAAAGTACCCCGCTAACCATTAACAACTTGATTCAATTCGGTTCAATTACGCCCGAAGCAGCCGAATTTCTGAGAGCCTGCGTTATTGCTCGCCTCAATGTGGTGGTTTCGGGTGGTACCGGTTCCGGCAAAA
>JBFGLD010000478.1:0-5324 GCA_041576335.1 Anaerolineae bacterium
GATATTGTTGCCAGTGAAATTATAGCCCAAGCACAAAAGGGAAAGCAGGAAGAATAATACTATGCGTTCGATTTTCCCGTTTACAGCCATCGTGGGCCAGCAACGAATGATTATAGCCCTCACTCTCAACGCCGTCAACCCAAAAATTGGAGGGGTCTTGATTCGAGGCGAACGCGGCACCGCTAAATCCACCGCCGCCCGTGCCTTGGCCGCTCTCTTACCCAAAATTGATGTTATTGCCGACTCGCCTTTTAATGATGACCCGAATTCGCCGGAAACCTGGTCCGACTGGGTCAAGGAGCACAAAGCTCGCGGAGACACCTTAAACGTAGCCAAACGCCGCATTCGTTTTGTCGACCTGCCGATCAGCGCCACCGAGGATCGGGTGGTGGGCACCTTGGATATTGAACAGGCCATCAAGAAGGGCGAACGTCACTTTGAACCGGGCGTATTGGCTGCCGCCAACCGCGGCTTACTTTATGTGGATGAAGTCAATTTATTGGACGATCATGTGGTCGATTTACTGCTCGACTCGGCCGCCAGGGGTGTTAAGGTGATCGAGCGGGAGGGTATCAGCTATTCGCATCCGGCCCGCTTCATCTTCGTCGGTACCATGAATCCCGAAGAGGGTGACTTGCGCCCGCAGCTGCTCGACCGCTTTGCTCTATGTGTCGATATCCAGAGCATTACCGCACCGACCGCGCGCATGGAAATTTTGGAGCGTACCCTCGAGTTTGAGCGGGACCCCGATGCATTTTACCAGGAATGGCAGCCCCGAGAAGAAATTTTGGCAGCCAAGATTACCCAGGCCCAGCAGCTGTTGCCTAAAGTCCGCTATATGCGCCGCGACCTAAGCCTGGTTGCTGAACTGATGGCCGAAATGCACGTCGACGGGCATCGCGCCGACATTGTCATCTTAAAGACGGCCCTGGCTCACGCCGCGTTTAACAATCGAAATAAGATTACGCAGGAAGACATTTTGGTTGCAGCCGAACTGGCGCTGCCACATCGTCTCAAACGACAGCCATTCCAGGATACCGCGGTTCAATTTCAGCAGCTATCCGACAAATTGGATCAGGTTCGGCAGGACGACTTGGAACAGAGCGAGCAGCAGGGCAGCTCCGAAGAGCAATCTGCGTCCACGGAGGAAAAAAAAACGATAGTGAAGTAAGCGAATCAAGCGAGGCTCCTCAGCCGTTTCCTAGTGGCTTACCACCGCAGCCGGACCAATCCAGCCAGTCATCCGGCGATAAGAGCCCGGCCAATAACCCCGTTTCGGTAGGCCAAGATTTCACTTCGCGCCGTTTACAAACTCCCCTGGATAAAATGACCCGCTCCTCGGCCGGAAAACGCAGCTATACCAAAACTGATCGCAAGCGGGGGCGCTACGTCCAAGCTCGTCCCATCAAGGGCAAACCAAAAGATGTGGCTTTTGACGCAACTCTGCGCGCGGCTGCCCCTCACCAACTGAAGCGCGACCGCACTAACCGTGCATTTGCAATTGAACGTGAAGATATTCAGGATAAGGTACGCGTTCGCCGCGCAGCCAACCTTGTCTTATTTGTTGTCGACGCCAGCTGGAGTATGGCTGCTGCTGAGCGTATGGAAGCGACTAAGGGCGCGATTATGAGCTTGCTGATGGATGCGTATCAGCGGCGTGATCAGGTGGGGTTGATTGTATTTCAGAAAGAAGAAGCCAGGCTGGCCCTACCACCCACCTCCAGCGTTGAATTGGCCAAGAAAGCACTCAGAGACGTGCCGGTGGGTGGCAAGACGCCCCTTTCGGCGGGCCTGCTGCTGGCTCATCGCATTCTGACTCAGCAAATGCGCCTGCATCCTGAAATTATGCCCCTGATGATTCTGCTGACCGATGGCGCAGGTAATGTATCGGTTTCCAATTTGCCGGCTCAGGAAGAAGCCCACCGCGCGGCTAAAATGATTGTTGAGGAAAATATCCGCTCTGTGGTGATCAATATGGAACACGCCAGTTTCGATCGGGGCCTAGCTCAAGCTCTGGCAATCGAGTTAAGCGCACCCTGCTACACGCTGGGTGATCTCAAGGCCGATACGTTATACCAAACCGTGAAGGAAGAGCTTAGGTAGCTTGAGGCGCAGTTCAGGCGCCTCAGAATCTCAGGTGATCAGGAGACAACTAACGTGACGATCCATGGTAGCAAACGACAACGGCTTGAGGCCACATTTGCTGGCGATGCGGTTGATCGCCCGGCTGTCGCCCTGTGGCGGCACTGGCCGGTCGACGACCAGTCGGCAGAACAGCTGGCCCGGGCCACGCTTCACTTCCAGCAGACGTATGATTTTGACTTTATCAAAGTCACGCCCAGCAGTAACTTTTGTGTCGCCGGCTACGGTGCAGATAGTTATTGGGAAGGCAACCAAGAGGGCACCCGCAGTTGGGCACCCCGCCTCATCCAATCTCCGGACGATTGGCTAAAACTGCAACCACTTGACCCAACCGCAGGACTGCTTGGAGAAGTTCTCAATGCCAATCGCCTTATCGGCCGGGAAGTCGCCGAAACCGTACCGTTTATCCAAACCATCTTCAATCCCCTATCCCAGGCCAAAAACCTGGCCGGAGAGCGGCTTTTGGCCGACTTGCGCCAGCACCCCGCTGCGGTCAAAGCGGGACTGGCGACAATTACCGAGACGACGATCCGCTTTGTTCATGCTCTAAAAGCCACCGGCAGCGCCGGAATTTTTCTGGCGCTGCAACATGCTACCTACAACTTGCTGACTGAAGCCGAATATTGCGATCTGTGCCAGCCCCTCGATCTAAAAATATTAGAGGCGACAGATGGAATGTGGTTTAACCTCATTCACTTGCACGGCACCAACGTGATGTTTGATATGGTGGCCGATTATCCGGCCCAAGTCATAAATTGGCACGACGTCGAAACGGCACCGTCGCTGGCCGAAGCCAAAGATCGTACCGATAAGGCTCTCTGTGGCGGCTTGCGCCAGTGGGAGACGATGGTCCGGGGCACACCAGAGGTCGTCAGGGCTGAAGCCGAGACGGCTCTGGAGGCAGCTGGTGGCCGGCGCTTTATCCTTGGCACCGGCTGCGTAACACCGATCACGGCGCCGACCGGCAATATACTCGCCGCCCGCCAGGCAGTCGAAACACATTAATAGATTGTCCGCAGCTGGTTTTTGAGAGGGCGCGTCCGAAAATTTGGGAAAGCACAGGGGGGCCCCCGATTCTCCCCTGGTTTGCCCAATTTCCTAAAAATTGGGACACACCCTTTTGGAGAGGGCAGACAAACGCTAAATTAGGTAATAATGACTGACTCGAAAAGTGACTTTACCCTAACGGCCGCAGAAGCCGCTTTATTGCGACAAGGCTTTTTATACTGCCCGCGCTGCCGGGCGGAAATGGTCGACCGAGAGGTCTACGGCAAGGTGCGTCGAGTATGCTCGGACTGTCGGTTTGTGCAGTTCATCGATCCCAAGGTTAGCGCAGCGGTGCTGGCCGAAAAGGATGGACGGGTGCTGCTCACTAAACGCCGTATGGAACCAGCCCAGGGCAGCTGGTGCATGCCCGGCGGCTTCATGGAAATGGGCGAGACTCCGCAAGAGACGGCCGCGCGTGAATGTAAAGAGGAAACCGGCCTTGACGTTGAGATAACCGGCCTGGTCGACGTATTTTCTTACCGAGATTATCGGGGCAACGGAGTCTTAATTCTGTACAAAGGAAAGATTACCGGTGGAGACCTTCAATCGAGTGATGACGCGGACGAAGTGGCCCTATTTGGACCTAACGAACTGCCGGAGAATATCGCCTTTGACTCGAACTTACAGGCCCTGGCTGCCTGGCAGGCCGGAAAACTAGGCGAGCGCTATGACTAAAATTTTAGCCATCGAAACCTCTTGCGACGAGACGGCTGCAGCGGTTGTTGAAGACGGAGCATTTATTCGCTCCAACGTCGTGGCCTCGCAAATCGACATCCACCGGCGCTATGGCGGCGTTTTTCCCGAAGTGGCCTCGCGGCAGCACATTTTGGCCATTAGTACGGTCATCCAAGATGCCCTCGTCGAAGCCCGAACCGGCTGGAATGAGATCGATGCGCTTGCCGTCACGTACGGTCCCGGGCTGGCCGGCAGCCTCCTGGTCGGCGTCAATGCAGCCAAGGGCATTGCTTTGGGGCTCGGCGTTCCACTGATTAGGGTCAACCACCTTGAAGGGCATCTCTACTCAAACTGGCTTGACGTTGACGGCAGCGAGCAGCAGCCGCCAATTACGTTTCCGGTCGTGTCGCTCATTGTCTCCGGCGGACATACGGAACTAATTTTAATCCAAGGCCACGGCCACTACGATCTGCTGGGGCGCACCATTGACGATGCGGCCGGGGAAGCTTTTGACAAAGTGGCCCGGCTACTTGATGTGGGTTATCCCGGCGGGCCGGCTATTGAAAAAACGGCCCAAAAAGGCAATCCTAACACCTATGATTTTCCGCGAGCCCGGTTGGGCAACTCCTTTGATTTTAGTTTCTCTGGCCTCAAAACAGCCGTGCTGCGCGTGGTTCAGAAATATCACCGGATCGATAAACTCCACCAGCCCGCGGCTAAACCGCCACCGGGTCAACTCCCGCTGCGCAGTATGCCCACCGCCGATATCGCCGCTTCGTTCCAAATGGCAGTCGTGGACATTCTGGTGCAAAAAACCTGCGCCGCTGCGGATCAGTATGACGTAAGCGAGGTCTTGCTGGCCGGCGGTGTTTCGGCTAACACCCTGCTTCGCAATAAGATGATGGCTTCGGCCGGCCGGCCGGTGCGGGTTCCTCCACCCTACCTGTGCACCGACAACGCCGCCATGATCGGCGCCGCCGGCTATTGGCGCTGGCAGGCAGGCGACATTGCCGATTGGGATTGCGATGTGGTACCGAACCTACGGTTGGCCTGACCATCGATGCCAATAATATTTGTGAAACTTCTTAGACTGGCCAAAATTCTTGTTTTTAACGTCGTTTTGGCAGCGCTTTTATTTTTCTTATGTGAAGGCCTGGCCAGTGCGCTTCTATTTGTACAGGCCATAGCCAAAACCCCACCCCTGGCCGAACGGCTTCACACTGAATATGATGAAACGCTGGGCTGGGTCAGCCGGCCCAAGATTGACATCGAGGATATGTACGGGCCAGGCCGTCATCTTCACACCAATGCTCAAGGCTTTCGGAATGATGAAGACTTTGGCCGTCAAGCGCCTGCTAACAAAGTCAGGCTTATCTGTTCCGGCGACTCCTTTACCCTGGGCTACGGGGTTGGTAACGAAGAAACGTGGTGCCAACTGCTGGCGGCGATGGACCAGCGCC
>JBFGLD010000479.1:0-5323 GCA_041576335.1 Anaerolineae bacterium
ACGCGCGGCTTAACCGGACAGCAGGTCAACGTGCATCATGTCAACCACGAGGATAAAATGATCGCCTTCCATCGCTGGCACGAAGGTGGATCGGGCGATGATGTGATCGTGGTAGCCAACTTCGCCAACCTCGCCCTCGCAGGTTACACCATCGGCTTTCCGCACCCCGGCGTCTGGCGAGTGCGCTTTAACGGTGACGAACAGGGCTACGACGACAACTTCACCAATCACCTCTGTCCGGACATTATTGCGGCGACAGTTCCGCGGAACACCGGTTCCATCGACGGTATGCCGTGTTGGGGTAATGTGACCATTGCGCCCTATTCGGTTTTGATCTTGTCGCAGGATTAAAGGTCATATTCCTCATCCGTCTTCGACCGTTTCCCTAACACGAGCACGGAATAGAATGGAACGACACGCCCGTTTATGGTCACATCCTGATAGCGCTTCAGAAACTTAATATCTGATCGATCCGTAATTCTTAAACGGCGTAAATTTCCAACCGGCTGAAGACTATCGGGGATTATGTCCGTTATTGTTTCACCTTCTCCGGGAATAGGCCTCCCCAGATCGAGCAGCGCGTAGGCGCCACTCATCGAGATTTGGCAGTAATTTCGTCTTCCGGGTTCCACTGCTTTCCCTCCCCGGCTCTCTCGAGAGAGACTTTTCATCTTGATATGTTTAACCATCGGCCCATCTTTGGGCCACAAGGTCAGGTTCAGAGCAAAGGACCCACTAAAGAATGATGCTGCCGGCGAAATCAGGCGGAGTGAGCACGCCCACATGCGAACGGTCCAAAGAGCGGGGCTTGGGCGTGCCTGGCTCCTCAATCTGAGCAAAAAAATAATTTGCCAGCAGTAACAAAACTTCAACAAAAAGAGCCACCCCAATTCTTTGTGGGTGGCTTGATTTTACAGGACTACAGGCGAACGGCCAAACAAAAGCGCCTTTTCTGAATAATGAGTACTTCCTCTCCGCTCTCCAGGTTAAAATCGTGTAACTATTCAGCAGGACTGGCATCCTAAATGGATAACCTGAATAGTTACAAACTCGTGATTGAATGCTCAATAATCAATTTGCATTGAGAAGCAGCTGGTTGCTAGGCAAATTTTCCTGACTTAAGATTTCTCAGATCGGACAATACAGCGGCCGTCACCCGGGGAATTGCCCGTTTGACCGCCGGCGTGGGCTCTTCGCCAAAGTCGTAAATGTTTTCGACCTCAATGGCGTAGATAACGATCTCCCTGGGCAGGGGCAAGCCCATGCGCCGGCCCAATTTTAAGGCCGTGGCCAAATTGGTGTCGTGGGCGGAGGCCGTGTGCTGAGTTGGGCAGATCGTCTGCAAATCATCCACGGTCAGCCGGTGGATACGGCCGGGGCTGCCGCGGCTGTCATTATGGAGGGCGTCAATCAGTATCACCCGCTCGTAGCCGACCATACGCTCCATCAGGCCCACGCCACCGGTGCTGGCCTCGCTCACTTGGATGGACGTCGCCGGCGGCAGGGCCCGGCGCACCGCCTCGGCCACCCGCACACCCACACCGTCATCCGTTAGAATGGGGTTGCCCAATCCAAGAACCAAAGTTTTTCTCATCGCTGCCTTTTTGAATAGCCTCAATGCCGGATCGGTTGGGATCAATCAAGATTTTTTACAAGGAAATTGAGATTGATCCTACACTGTTGCTACAAACCTCAAGTATACTGACTCAGACGCTCGACTTCACGCCCGGCCGCGTCGCGGATAACCACCTCCAGCGGCATCTGGCCCGGCAGCGCGTGGGTAGCGCACGATAAGCAAGGGTCGTAAGCCCGGAAGGCCATCTCGATCCGGTTTAACAAGCCTTCGTTGACGACCGTTCCCTTTTTGATCAGGGTTTGGGCCGCTTTTTTGATCGACATCGCGATCGGCGCGTAGTTGTTGGTGGTGCCCACAATTAAATTGACTCGGGTCAGGATGCCCTGCTCATCCGTCCAATAGTGGTGGGTTAGCGTGCCGCGCGGCGCTTCGACGCTGCCTACACCCTCATCGGGCGTGGTCGTAACGGCGACTCGTACGTTGGGATCGCTGATTTCGGGGTCGACGGCCAGCTCGAGCATTCGCTCGGCGGCATAGAGCAGTTCGATCAGGCGGGCCCAATGGGTGGCCAGCCGGAAATGAACCGGCTGATAACGACCGTTGTCCTTCTGGCTGCCCAGCGTCTCGTACATCTTTTCAAAGGCTGCCTGGGCTTCAGGTGTCGCCATCCCGTCCGCGGCGTTGAGCCGCGAGAGCGGTGTCGCGCAATACACGCCGCTGTCCTTGCCATCAACAAAGCCTTTCCAACCGATGGTTTTCAAATAAGGGAATTTAAGGTAGGTCCACGGTTCAACGTGTTCGGCGATGTGCCGGATGTAATCGCGGGCCGGGTACTTGACAAACTCTTGGCCGTCAGGGTCGACAACTCTAATCAGGCCATCGTAGAAATTGGGCCGGTTGTTCTCATCCACCGTGCCCATAGAGTAGGTGCGGTGGGTGTAACCTTCGGAAACGATCATGTCGACATAGGCTGGGTTACCCAGGACAATGTCCTCAAAAATTTTGAGGCTTAGAAGGCCAAATTCGACATTTTGTCGGGCGATATCTTCGATGTCGTGCCGCATATCTTCGGTGACAGCTTGACTCCAGCCGCCGGGTAATCCGGCGACCGGGTGGACAGCCCGCCCGCCCAACATCTTGATCACGTCGTGGTTGCGGATGCGGGTATCGATGACTTGCTTCCCAATGTCGGCCCCGACTTTGTGAATAACGCCTAAAATGTTTCGCTCCGCCGGTGGGGCGTCCGGCCCAAGCACGAAATCGGGTCCGCCCAGGGCATAAAAGTGGGTAGTGTGATCGGTTACATAGAAAGCCATATAGAACATCTCGCGCAGCTTCTTTACCGCGGCAGAAGGCTCGACATGGAACAGCGCGTCGAGAGCCTTGGTGGCGGCCATATGGTGCGCCTCCGGGCAAACGCCGCAGATGCGGTTGGTAATGCGGGGCATCTCTTCGGCCGGCCGGCCAACGCAGAACTGCTCAAACCCGCGCAGTTCGGGAATGATGAAATAGGCGTTGGCTACGTCACCATCTTTATTCAGGAAGATGTCGATCTTGCCGTGGCCCTCCAGGCGGGTAATGGGATCGATACTAATGCGTTTCATGATTTCTTTCCTTTCAGACGACCATTATCGCTGGTCGTCAGCCCTTCGACAGTGCTTAAGACCGGCCCCGATGAACCATCAACCCGGGCCCGTTGGAGCAATGAATGGGCCATGCTGAAGCGATAGAACGTGCCGGCCGGATCGGCCACGGTGCTCATGACTGCTTCAAGCGCCCGATTTAATTCCGCTTCGTCTTGTTCGACGGAACCTGCGGCCACAACCGAGGCCACAGCCGACAGCATTTTTGCCCCTTGATCCGCTACGCCGTCCAATGGACCATAGCAGCCCCGGCAGCCCATACCGACCTGCGGACACAGGGCACCACACCCGCCACGGGTGGCCACGCCCATACAGACGAGCCCCTGCTCCAAAAGACACAGGCCCGGTTGAGGGACGAGTTCGTAAGGCCGGTAGAACCGCTCGATCCGCTTTTCGTTTTTCGCCAGAGGGCACGCTTCGCAAACGGCCACGCTATTAGCCCCGACAATCGAGCCCGGCGGCGGTAATTCAGCGCCGTTGAGCAAGGCGTTCGCTACAACCTCGAGTGCCGCCCAAATTTGAGGGGGTTCCGGCGGACAGCCGGGAATGTAGTAATCGACCGGCACCACCTGGTCGAGAGCCTTGACGGTGTTATAGAAGGTGGGCAGGTCAAGTTCTCCTTCCGGCACTTCGGTCAGCGGTTGGGGCGTTATCCCCTCGGGATTGTCGGTCGAGGGATTATTCAGATAGATCGCATTGAAGGTGGCCGCAGCGGTGGTCAGGTTGGAGAGCGCCGGAATACAGCCTTCGCAAGCGCAGGAGCCATAGGCGACCAAAACCTTTGATTTCCGACGCAGGAGCTGAGCCAACTCCTCATTTTCCGACGTGCGAATGGCGCCATTAAACAGGCACAGGTCGATATAGTCGTCGGGGTAATGGCGCACGTCTTCGTATTTGAAGTCTGCGATGCAGGGGAAAAAGACGATATCGAAGATTTCATCTACGATTAAGATTTTGTCGCCGATGTTCAACACCGAAATCTCGCAGCCGCCGCATGAAGCGGCCCAATACATAGCCAATTTAGGCTTTTTATTTTTTGCCATGGTCATACCTCCTCGGCCACCGGTGCCGCTACCTGGAGTGTTGTTTCTTCATGGCCATTTTCGTGCAGGACGGTCCTTGGCCAGCGTAGTGGTCCTAGAGCCCGCAATTCCTCCGTCATTCGATTGACCGCTGCGGCCAGCAGGCTGCCCTCCGAGGCAGCAGCCCAGACAAGCTGCACCCGCTCTTGTTCGATACCCAACTGCCGCAGCATCCGCCTGAGCAGGATAAAGCGGCGCAGGGTTTTGAGATTACCTTCCACATAGTGGCACTCGCCCGGATGGCAGCCGGCGATGAGCACCCCATCAGCGCCATCACGCAGGGCCTTGATCACAAACTGCGGATCGACCCGGCCACTGCACATCACCCGGATGGGGCGCATATTGGGCGCGTAGTGCAGTCGGGCAGTACCGGCCAAGTCGGCGGCACGGTAGGAACACCAGTTGCACAGAAACCCGACGATGATCGGTTCGTACGAATCACTCATTTTTGCCTCCCTAGGCCGGTTCTAATATTTCTTCCGGTTCCGCCTCGAGCGCGTCCCACAGGATGCCTTCAATTTCGGCCATAATCTGGTCGTTGGTGAAGTGAGCTCCGGTGATGGCCGCGCTGGGGCAGGCCGCCACACAAGTGCCACAGCCCTGGCACATGGTTGTGACAACTTCTGAGACTTTCTTTTCGTCGTGGAACAGGATGGCGTTGTAGGGACACAAGGCGTTGCAGAGGCGGCAGCCCGAGCACCGGGCCGCAGTGATGCTGGCCCGGATCGGCTCCATCATGACCGTGCCCTGGCTGATTAGGCCGCCCGCCCGCGCCGCTGCGGCGGCCCCCTGGGCCACCGTTTCGGGAATGGCCATGGGGCCCTGACAGGCGCCGGCAATAAAGATGCCTTCGACCATGGTCAAGATAGGGTCCAACTTGGGATGGCGCTCGATAAAGAAGCCGCTGAAGTCACAGCCCAAGCCGAACTGCTGAGCCAGTTCGGGCGCATCGTGACGGGCTTCCATGCCCACGCTCAGAATAACCATATCTGCCGGAATGCGCCGCTGCATGCCTAACAGCG
>JBFGLD010000480.1:0-5302 GCA_041576335.1 Anaerolineae bacterium
CTACGTTATGCGTTGCTACCCTGTTCTCTATCAGGCGACGGTCTTTAACGAAATAAGAAATTTGCAGAAAAAAGGGTATCAAATCACCGTATTTTCGCTGCTCGAGGTCGATCCGTCTGAATTGCGCCGCGACAGTATTAGCGATCTACCGCATCCCATCTACTGCTGGAAAGACCGTATGCTCAGTCAAGAGGTACTCCAGGCTAATCTTGCCCTGCTCACGAGTATTGGTCCGGCTAAGTATTGGGCTGCCTATAACTTGGCCACCGAGGCCTTGATTTTGACTAACATTAAATCGTTCATGCGTTTCGCAGCCTGGGCCTACGAGCTGAAACGTCAAGGTATTACCCACTTGCATGCCCATTGGGCCACCGAGGCAACCACGGTAGCCATAATATTTTCTTGGCTGACCGGCCTGCCGTTTAGCTTTACGGCTCACGCTTATGACATCTTCTATCGGCCCCAATATCTCGGCCTCAAATTGACGGAAGCCAGTTTTGCCGTTACGGTGTCGGCATACAATAAGCAGGCCATGGTCGATACCTACGGGGCTGAGCACGAGTCTAAAGTTCACGTGATTTACCCCTTGATCGATCTTAATCAGTTTCAGCCTCGCTCGACACCGCCGCATGGTAGCCGCCTCTCGATCGTTTCGATCGGTCGCCTAACCGAATACAAAGGCTTTATTCATTTGGTCGAAGCCTGTCGGGTACTCCATGAGCGAGGTATCGACTTCCTCTGCCAGATCGTGGGGGAGGGCGAAGATCGCCCGATACTAGAGGAAGCCATCGAACGCTACGGCCTCCACAAGTCAGTCAAACTACTAGGTTCTGTGCCGTATCAGGCCGTACCGTCGCTTTTGGAACAAGCAACCGTATTTAGCCTGCCATGCGTCATCGCCCGCAATCAAGACCGGGACGGTATGCCGATCGTGCTGATCGAAGCCATGGCCCGCCAGGTTCCGGTTGTATCGAGTGACGTTATTGGGCTGCCGGAATTGGTTCGTCCTGAGGTTGGCCTCCTGGTTCCGCCATGCGACCCTGAAGCGATGGCCGACGCTTTTATCAAAATCGCCCGGGCCGGGGCCGAAGCTCAACAAAGAATGGGTCGAGCCGGCCGTAAAATTGTGGAACAAGAATTGGATGCCGCAGTCGGCGCGACCAAATTGGCGGCACTGTTTCTCAACGCTCAAAATGCAGTAGGAAACGCAGCTGCACTTATGCCCACCGCCGGCGACCGCCGGCTAAGGGCAAGACCCTGGTCTCCGCCCCTTAAGCGCGGCACTGAAGGAGGTTAAACATGTTATCACCAGCCATTCCGCAGGTTAACCCAATCAACCCAATAGGCTCTGCCCTGGCGAAAAAAGTGCACCAAGTCTTGTTTCAGCCGTACAAGATTCCGGGCTATCTATTCCGCAAGTATGAGCACCATTTTCAAGGGGTGGAAGGTTCTCATATTATCTGGCCGGAGCCGGGTCGAGCCTTACTGACCAAGTTTGGCATGTATCGACCGCGCCGGGGCCAGGTCTTAGTTTTGACCCATGCCTCACTGGTTAGCCCAGGCACCGAACGAGCCTACTTTAACCGCATGCCGAACACCAAAGTTGACTTCCCCTTCCAGCCGGGCTACGCCGGCGCAGGAACAGTCATTGAAGCAGGTCCCGGCGTAACCCGCTTTCGGGTCGGCGACCGGGTGGCCGCGGATTTGCCTCACAGCAGTATTATCGTCATGGATGAAGACCGCTTGTCGGCTATTCCCCACGGCGTTACTTTTGAACAGGCCTGCTTTGTCAAGCTGGGCGTTATTGCTCTACAGGGCATTCGCAAAGCAAATATCCAATTCGGCGAGCGGGTGGCCGTTGTAGGGCAGGGTCTTGTAGGCCAGTTAGTTACCCAACTCGGCGCCCTGGCCGGAGCATTTCCGATCACCGCCGTTGCTGCCTCGGAAGCCCGCTTACCGTTGGCACGCCAGAATGGCGCTCACCTAACCCTTAGCTTGGCCCATAGTTCGGACATGGTTGATGAGATTGAGGCTGATGTGACAATTGAAGTCAGCGGCCACCCCGAAGCCATCCACACGGCCGTACGCTCTACCCGGCCCGGCGGACGAATCGTGATATTGGGCAGCACCCGAGGTTCAACCCGGGCCTTAGACTTCGAACAGATCCGTTCCAAGGGGCTGCTGATTATTGGCGCGCACGTCGACTCACTGCCAAACGCCCATTCGCTGCCTGGCTGGTGGACAATTCAGAAGGAAGCCGATACCTTTTTTGAATTTATGGCCCAAGGTCGGGTTGAGGTGGACTCGCTTATTAGCGATGAAATTTTTCCGCCGGAAGCCGAACGCTTTTACCGCCGCTTAGCCTGGGGTGATAAATCAATTGTTGGTGGTCTCTTCCGCTGGGATCGCTTGCCAGCCATGGAACGGTTCGATGGTCACCTTCGCCAGGCCCTGGTCACAAAGACGGTTGGCCCCTACCTCAAAGCTGAACTGGCCCGGTTCAGGCATCACTCAATCACGCACAACGGCATATCGTCAACACTAGAAGCCAACGGGAGGAAATCCTCGGGCCCCGTAATAAGCAGTCGCTCGCTTAGGATTGGACTCATCGGCTGCGGTGAAATCGCTATTCAAAATGCCAAGGCTGTTCACGAAGCGGCTAATGCCACCGTAGCGGCCGTTGCCGACGTCAACGAGACTGTAGCCAAAGATTTGGCGCAACGGTACGACGTACCGTACAGCACATCTGTCGAAGAGCTTTTGGGCCGCGACGACATCGATGCGGTTCTGATTTCGGTGCCTCATTTTCTGCACGCGCCGCTGGCCATTCAGGCCGCTCGGGCCGGAAAGCACGTCATCGTAGAAAAACCGATGGCCACCAATCTGACCGAGGCCGATGAGATGCTCACGGCCGCGCAGGAGGCTGGCGTTCATTTGACTACCCTTTACTGCCAGCGCTATCTGCCTTACGTGCAGCGGGCCAAAGCCTTAATCGACCAGGGGGCTTTGGGGCGCATTTTGGGAGTCACGTTTCTGCTCTACCAGGATAAACCCATCAGCTACTACACCTCAGGTTTTTCCGGACGGGTTGCTACGGACTGGCGCCTTTCCAAAGAAAAAAGTGGCGGCGGGATTTTAATATTTAACATGGTTCATTATCTGGATATATTTCGCTACCTGTCCGATCTGGACGTGACTCGCGCTTATGGCGACTTTGGCGCACTGGAGACGCCGCTGGACACCGAGGACACCATTTCAGTGACCTTGCGCTACAGCAACCAGGCTATTGGCAGCCTGACCGCTTCCTCGGTCGTACGCGGGGCGCTGTACCAACCCCAAATGCGTATTTGGGGTACAGAGGGGCAGTTGGTCTTAACCGAACCTGATCAGCACGTCTTTTATTCCCTCAGGCAAATTGAAGACTTCAAGCCGGGTGAATGGCACTCGCTTGGAGAACTGCCCCTGACCGGCGACCGTCGAGAATTTATTACGCGCTTCGCCCAGGCCATCTTAGAAAAGGACAAGCCGCGATCAAGCGGCGAGTCCGGTCGGGCCATCCAGGCGGTTATTGAAGCCATTTACCGCTCGGGCAACTTAGAGCACCCGGTTGTAGTGACCGGCCTTGGCCGGGCCACGCTGGCCCAGTCTGAAAGGAACCCTTAATCATGTTAGAAATTATCGATATGCACCGGACGATCACATTTCTGAATGGAGCCGGGCATACGGCGCCATCTATCCGAGCCGGAACGGTACGGCTTGAGGCGGATTACACCGTGTTGGATCCCAGGCTGGCTCAATACTGCAGTTTGGTGGGTCGCGTGGCTCAAGTAGGGCAGGAGGTTGACAACCTTCAGGCCGGAGATTGCGTGATTGCGCTCGGAGCGCCGGCGGCTTCACTTGTTTTACCGGCCGATAACTGCCTCAAGCTGCCCAAAGAAGCGTCGATTACGGCAGAGTCCGCCTACTTTGCTTTGAGCATAGCCTTACTCTCACCCCTGCGCCACGGCCAACTTGAAGTAGGAGAAACTGTATTGGTGTTGGGCAATGGTCTGGTCGGGCAAATGTTGAGCCAGCTGGCGTTGGCCGCCGGGGCGATTTTTTGTGCCGGCTTTGACCCGGATTATGTAAATAATGCCGGCACAGGGGTGCAGACCGAACGCCGGTTCAAACCGGTTTGGTTTGCCGAAGAGCAGGCACTAGAGACCGTTCTGCCCAAAACGGGGGCCGATCTTCTAATTGATGCTTCGGGCGATCCGGCCTTGCTCAGTTCAAATTTGGCCAGAGTGGCCAATGCCGGTCGGGTGCTGCTGGTAAACCGTTACTCCCCGTCGGCACTCGATTTTGACGTGTATCCAGATCTGCACAAACGCTCAATAAAAATAGTGAGCAGTCATATGGCCGGATCTTTGCGAGAGGCAGGGTCAAATCACTCAGCAGGGTTATCCAGCGCCAAACGAAACCTGGAGTTCGTTTACTACCTGTACCAGTCAGGGCGCCTGCGCCCATCCTGCTGGCCGACAACCCGAATTCAGGCTCCGGATGCGGAAACAGTGACCCGGGCTGTGCAGGCAACGAAAAACCGTGCCCTGTTCATTGAATGGTAACACTTATCCGGTGGTGCATAGTGCGTCCAGGCTTACGCACGACGTGCTATGTAGGGGCACCACGCGCTAATTATCGAGCAGTTTCTGAAAAGTGAGTTTATTATGTGCGGCCTTTGCGGTATCTACAACTTCGATCAGACAGCAGTAGAGCGGGATCACCTTCGCCGGATGAACGACACGATCATCCATCGGGGGCCGGATGCCGAGGGGTATTTTATACAAGGGCCGGTTGGCCTGGGCTCGCGGCGGCTCAGCATCATCGACCTGGCCGGCGGCAATATGCCCGTTTACAACGAAGACGGCAGTATTGCGATTGTCTTCAACGGTGAAATTTACGGCTACGTTGAGCTGCGGGCCGAATTGGAACAGCGTGGCCACCGCTTTGCCACGCGTTCCGATACCGAAACGATCGTGCACGCTTACGAGGAGTTTGGGCCAGGCTGTTTGGCCTATCTCAACGGTATGTTTGCCTTTGCCCTGTGGGATAGTCGCCGCCGGGAACTGTTCCTGGCTCGGGATCGCGTTGGTGAGAAGCCGCTATTCTACGCCGAAGTTGACAATCGCCTTATTTTTGCCTCGGAGATCAAGGCCCTGCTGCAAGATCCGGCTTGCCCGCGCGAGGTTAACTTTGAAGCGTTAGCCAATTATTTAACTGCTCTGTACATTCCCTACCCGCAAAGCATCTTCAAAGGTATTAA
>JBFGLD010000481.1:0-5295 GCA_041576335.1 Anaerolineae bacterium
ACCGAAGGCGCAGCTTACGGCGCGGCGCTGCTGGCCGGCGTTGGCGCCGGCGCCTGGCCCGACGTGGACAGCGCCACCGAGACTTGTGTCAAGATCACCGGCTCGACCCGGCCGCAAGCCGCTGTCGCAGCCAAGTATGAGCCGGTCTATGCCCAGTATCGCCTGCTCTATCCTGCTTTGAAAGCCATTGCCCATAGTCTGAGCCGGTTAGGTTAAGATCCGACCCACGCCCGCACCGTGTCAATTAACCTGAGTTCGGCGTTTCTCTTTAAGTGCTCGCAGACGGTTTGTGACCGTCGTCGAAGCCCTAGAAATGAGCATTAATATCGAACTCAGCTAATTAAATATCAAGAGCCCTCGAGCTCCGGTCGCATTCGAGGGCTTTTTCGCCAATAATCGCTTCTTTAGGCCCGGCGACGGTCTGTGAGCCGAGCCTCACAACCGGATGTCGAACGCTCAAGATTCTGATTTTGGCACCTGCCGCGCCTCGCAATTGGCGCAAATGGGAAAGGTGAGCCAGGCTGAGCCGGCTCCGGACGAATAACCCCGCGCCGGAGCGATGATCGCCTCGTGGGCCAGATTGGCGCAGATAAAGCAGGGCAGGGCCGGATCAACGGTGATCAACACCATCTGATGCGAGGTATCCGGCACGTACGGGATGATTGCTTTAGCCACTTCTTGGTATTTTTGAGGTAGGTTGCGTGCCATCGTTCCTCCACGTATTGTTGAAATTGTTGTCTTAAAGTCCGGTATTATCTTACCATCAAACGCCCTATTCGCAAACAATTCTATTATGACAATTGAATTGCGTTTCGAGGGCCCCGGCATTTATGCTATAATGGACCAATATCTTAGCGCCGGATTGTTAAAGCCTAGGGAGCAAAGGCCATGCTCATCAACCAAAATCAAGCCCAACCATGGCGCAAGACCCTGTGGCGCGAGTGGCGAAATTGTGGGAATCAGGCCTATGCCAAGCAGCTTTTCGAGCTGGTCGCCGACTCACCGGTTGGTTGGGGTACCAAGAGCCTCTATGTCTTGCTTGATGCGATTATCGGCTTGGTTGTTGCATTTTTGGTAGGCTTTATCTGGACCACAAATTGGCAGGTGCTGCAGCAGCTTGCCTGGGCCGGGGCCACCATCGGGGCGGTGAGAGGGGTGTTGGCCGTCCAGCGTCTATTCTGGCGAGATTGGTTGACCCGGCTGGCATTTGGTTTGCCGGCACAACAGCCTAGCAGCGGCTTGTTAGCCATCCTCGGACTGCTGCTGCTGGGCAGCGTGATTTTTGGACCGTTTCTCTGGCTCTTTTTGATCGGATTGTTCTGGGGTATGAGCGGTTTAATCAAATGGATGATGGAGGGCTTGGTTGCGGCCAACCCCTTCGAGTACCACGCCTGGTACTTTTGGTGGCGAGGCCGGCCTCCCATCGCCGAGGTTGAAGCCGCACTGCAAGAAGCCGCCGAAGCCGGCATTGAGACGAATTCTGCCCCACCCGGCCCGGCAGGAAAGCTTACGACTTCCCTGGCTGACCCAGAGATCGAAATTGATTTCCTCCAACTCAAAAATTTTGCTCGCAACCGGGAAGTACCCGGAGCATAGATAGGACGTCGGCTTAAAACTGCGGGCGATTCAAAATTTGATTAGACATCTCCCCTAACATCAATTATAATATGGTTCTATATAATAAACGCCATTCTGTATAAAGTACACAATGAATGAGGATGTCCACACAAGTTCCGGCAATTGAGCGCGCTATTCGCGTGCTTTATCTTTTCAAAAACGGGGAACAAAAGGAGTACGGCGTGTCAGAAATCAGCCGGCTGCTTAACCTCAATAAAAGCACGGTTCACAATATTCTGAACACGCTGGCCAGTCACAACTTTTTAGTCCAAGATGAGGGCACCCGGCGTTACCGGCTGGGTCCGGCTCTGGCCGAACTAGGCAGCATGGTACGCGGCCGGCTGGACCTGCGTGAGGTCGCCCGGCCCTACCTGCGGCAGCTGATGGAGCAAACCGGCGCAACCATTTTACTGGGTACGTTTGACGGCACCGCGATCACCATCGTCGATAAAGAAGAGCCGCTGTCCGACCTGCGAGTTGCGGCTTCGATAGGCATGCGTATTCCATTTTGCGCCGGGTCGTTCGGCCAAGCCTTTTTGGCTTACCTGCCGGAGGACACGCTCGACCGGCTCCTGGCCGAGCCGGGTCTTAAAGCCTTTACGCCCACGTCTATCACCGACCCGGACCGTTATCGGGCCGGCCTGGCCCAGGTCAGGGTCCGGGGGTATGCCATCGACGACAACGAGGCATATCTGCGGGATGTAGGCGCAATTTCCGTACCCATTTTTGGGCCACAGCCCGGCCCGGCCGCGGGCAGCAACGGCCATCCCGGCCCGCCGGTAGTGGCTGCGATCACCCTGGTGAGTTTTGACTCGCGCCTGTCACCCCAAAACATCGCCGAACTTACCCCTTACCTGGTGGCAGCCGGTCGAAAAATCTCGGAAGATCTGGGTGGGGAACCTATCGCCAGTCACTTCGCCTAGCCCATTGTTGCGCCCTGGGGCCGAGGCTGAAGCCATCGGCCTCAAAGAGCCAAGCCCGTGCGGGCTAATAACGTAGCGCGAAGCCCTTTGCTCTCTGAGTGCGGCGGCTTCAGCCCCACACCTCTGGGCAATGCGACGAGTTTACCAACAGCATCGCTTCAGCCACGTGTTAATTGCTACTTCTGATTTTCTCTGCGGGCAATCGCGATAATCAGCTTGGCCAGTAAGGCCGTGCGCGGCACAATGCTGCTCAAGCTGATATATTCATCCGGGCCGTGGTCCAGGCCGCCAACCGGCCCCAAACCGTCCAAAACAGGTATGCCCTCGGCCGCGGCAAAGCTGGCATCCGAGGCGCCGCCGGTGGCAGCCCCTTTGACCTCAAAACCCAGCTCCCCGGCTGCAGCCCGGGCCAGCCGCTCCAGTTCTACAACGGCCGGCGTACGTTCCATTGCCGGGGAAAAAGAGCCTTCTTCCAGACTCATGGTCAGGCGCACGTCCGGGACAGTTATTTTAGCCAGCTGCGCCTGCACGGCCTCGACCAGGAACTGCATATCAGCCGCCGTAACGGCTCGCAAGTCGAGCCGCATCTTGGCATAATCTGCGACGACGCTCGGCAGCGAACCGCCTTCGATAGCCCCCACATTAACCGTCAGCCCCGGTCGCACACCATTGAGCCGGTCCAGGGCCGGCAAATGATGGGCCAAGGCCAATATCGCGTTCCGACCTTTCTCCGGTTCGACGCCGGCGTGAGCCGACCGGCCAAAGGCTTCGACGCGATACCAGGCCACGGATTTGCGCGCCGTCACGATGTCGCCGTTTTGCCGGGCTGCTTCCAGGGTTAGCACGGCGTTAGCCCGGCGGCTTGTCGACCGGATCAACGGGATCGAAGCACGCGGCTCGGTCTCCTCGTCCGAAACGCATAAGAAAAGGAGGCGGCCAAAGTCTTCAAAACCCAGGGCCCGCAGGGCCTCGAGCGCGTAAATTCCGCTCAGCAGCCCTGCTTTCATGTCGCAGGTACCCGGCCCCAGGATTTTGTCAGCCTCAAGCGTCAAGGGCCGCCGGGCCGCCATACCGGCCGGGTAGACGGTGTCACTGTGGCCGAGCAGCAGTATTTGTCCGCGGCCCCGGCCTGGTCGCACTGCCAGCAGATTATCACCCAGACCGGCCTGAGGATGTCGCTCGACGCTAAATCCGAGCGCCGTGAGCCGGGCTTCCAGCCAGTCGTTGACCGCATTCACCCCGCTCAGGTGCCGGCTGCCCGAGTCGATGCTGACCAGGCTGCGCAGATCGGTCAGATAGGCGTTGAGTCTATTTTCTAAAAAGGTGACAATCGATTCAACCATAGCATATAGGAGCAAATTTAGCAGCCGCTCAACGCGGCGAAGACCGCGTTTGGCTTATCCAGGCCGTGATCACCGTCGCAGCATTAGCCAGCGCAGCTTCCAAATTTCTTTCGAAATCTAAGGGAGCGTTGTGCGTGGCGCCATCCGTCAGGCCGCGGATCTCGACAAACGGCACGCCGCCGAATTGGCAGGCTCTGGCCCCGCCGGCGCCTTCCCAGGCCACAGCCAGCGCACCCGTAAACTGCTGCAGGTTTCTTCTTCTGTCCGGGTCGACGATGTCTTCGTCGCCGCTGGCAATCGGGCCGAAGTGAACTTTGAACGAGGTGGGCGGGAGCGACACGCGCCTGAGCGCGGCCACGGCCGAGGGATCACCGTCAAATTGGGGGCGAGGGCGTTGGTTAAACTTATTGTGGTAATCGTGTTCCACGGTTGAGGTGGCCACCACGACGTCGCCGATGGCCAGCTCGTCGACCAAGGCCCCGGCCGCTCCGGTACAGACGACCAAGCCCCAGCCCGGTTCGGTATCTAACAAATGCTGCGTTTGCAGCGCAAACTGGGCCTTACCCAGCCCGCCCCGGGCCAGGGTGATATCCAACGCCGGCAGTCGAACGACCGGCAGCCGGCCCAGCAGACCGGCTTCGGACTCGATACCGCGCCGGGTGCAGCTCCGTAAGAAGCAGTCCAATTCGGCCTGCATCGGGGTTACAACAAGTACTTTCATTTTCTACACCAGGGCTGCAGTCAAGTCCGGCAGCTCCTCGAAATTGGAATAATTCGATTTTGCAATCAAACTCGGCAAATGGCGCAGCCCCCTGTCTGTCCCCTCGCCTGGGAGGTAAATCTCCCCCACCTTTTTTTTCCATCCTCAGACAATTTCAGCGGGGCGATCAGCGCGGAGCTCCTCAGCGGCCAGACCTTTTGGGGGCTGCGGACGGATGGGAGCTGGGGGCCGCAGACGGGGACGCGAGCGCCGGCGCTGGTAGCGACGACGGGGACGGCGGCGACCTGGAGAGAGGCGTAGCCTGGCCCAACCCCAGATTTACGGACCATGGCGACGGCACGGTGCGGGATAATCTAACCGGGTTGATCTGGTTGAAGAACGCCAATTTTGTCAAGGCATTAAGAAACTGGAGTATCGCCTTGAGTGATGTAGCCCAACTGAATATCGACGGCGCGAGCGGCGCTTTTTGTGGTCCGAGTGAATGCGATTGTTATGTTTATTTTAGGCCCGGCATCTGTATTAATTCTGACACCTCAAGTGAACCGCCAATATCAAGAAAAGGGCAAGCCTTTGCAATCGACAGCGCCGCCTCCATAGAATCGGCTTCAATTATGGTGTAACCAGACATTGAGGTTGTGCTTCCAGTGGTAACAGTACCATCAGAGTTTACTGTGCTCGTATCCTTAAGCGG
>JBFGLD010000482.1:0-5285 GCA_041576335.1 Anaerolineae bacterium
CTCCTGCAGCCGGGCCAGCCGGACAATGGTGTGGCGCAGTTCCTGCCGTAGGTCAACGAGCCGGGCTTCTTGGCCAGGGGGCAAACAAACCGTTTGGGGCGTCGTTTCATCAGCCGGCAGTTCATGCCGGGCCAGGGTGGCATTCAGGAGGTAACGGTAGATAGCGCCCCACCTGTCTGGCAGCAATTGGCCGTCGGCAGCTGGGTAGAGATAGGCCAGCACGTCGGCGTATGCGGCGAGTTGCCCTACCTCGCCGGCGCGATGTTCGGCAATGATGGCGATTATCCGTTCGACCCGTACCACGGTTGACAACCACTCCGGCACATCCGTCAATCCGGATTGGTCGCAGAGTAAAGGACCTTTCAGGTAGTGGGTCAGAGCCGGACGGACATGATGGAATTTCAAGCCCTGGACAATGAATTCGACCGAGATGCCGTCTTGCAGCAGGTCAACCATTCGCTGCACCATTTGATTGTCAAGTTTGAAGTCGTCATCAACAGGGATCATCATTCTTCCTCAGTCTAAAAAGCTCTTCAAAGTTGGGGTGAACCCGCAGCGGAGCTGCACCTTCGGTCGGCGGCGGCGCGTCTCGATTGAGTTCGATTTCAACCACGCTGGTGCCATCGGGCCGAATGGTGCGGGTGGTCCGATGCCGTCCCGGCAGTTCGGCGATCATCGCCTCCATTTTCGCGATGAGTTCTTGGGCCAATTCGAGGCTGATCTCGAATGTTTCGTGGGCGACCGGCCGGCCACTACCTTTACGGCTGACGGTAATTTCCAACTTAGCCATCAGTCGGGCCTCAGGCAGGTTTGCAGATAGACGCGGCGATCAGGTTTATGATTTGGGTTCATAATGCAATGTCTCCTGAAGGGGAGGCTGCCCACCCAATTCAGATGGGCAGCCTCCAAATCCGGTTATCGGGTTTCCTCAGCCACCAGGTCGGGATCAGGCGCAGTCACGGGTGGCGCCGCTGCTGTCCGGGCCAGGATGGGTTCGTGCCAGCCACATTCCATACAGGTGATGGAGGGTTGGGGTTCATTGTCAATCATGGATTGGGCTTCCACGATCTGGCCACCACACTCCAGGCAGAACTCTTCGCGGAAGGTGCAGCTATCGCAGAAGCGAACCCCCACCAACACCCCTGACCATTCATCTTCACCTTGAATGAGGGTACCGTCACAGTGGGGGCAAACGGTTGCCTCAGGGTCCAGGACGGCCGGCGGCGGGGTTGCTGTCGGACGCGGTTGATCCGGCGTTGTCACCGGAATGCGCTGGGGTGGCGTGGGGGCCACAACGCGGCCGCTGGTGATGGGAATACTTTTGGTTGCCCCTGTTTCCAGGTTTAGCCATGAACTGCACCAACTTAAGTCCCGACTTTGCAGCAGCCGGTACAGGTACGGCCCAATCATGGTGGCCATTGCTCGGTTGATCATGGCGCTCTGTTCACCCAGCAGGTTGAGGTCGGCGCAACTCAGGTCAACAGGGGGCCTGTCCTGCCTGTCCTGAGCGAAGCCGAAGGGAGATTGACGAAGGGGACGTTCCCGGTCCAGGAGCAAACCTGGCTCTTGCACATGAGGCAGCGGCAAACCGATGCAGTAGCCCAGCGGCGAGAGCAGTGGTTCAAGGTCCAGGCTATTGCCGATCAATATTTGACCACTAAAGCGTTCGTTGCCGGCATCGAGCCAGAAATATTTGTGTTGCCCACCGGGGTTTTGCTCCAATTTGGTGGTGATGGCCTCGGCGATGGCACGGCGAGCGCAGACGTTGTCGACCGCGCCGACGACCAGGGTCAGCGTGCCCTGGGGGGAGTAGGCCGGCCGGTAACGGTCGAGCAACGCTGCCGAGAACTGCTCCACCACCGGCGTGATGGTAATGCCAAAGGCGGCGGTGTAGCGCCAGGCCAGGCTAAAGGCTTTGGGAAAGCCCACCTCGGCCGGACAGAAGTTCTGGCGCACCAGATTTTTCTCTTCCACATGGTCGTGATCGACGAAATAGAGTCGCAGGTCAATGCCCGCCCCTTTAGCCCAGACAGCTAGTTGGGCCAGGATATGCGCCACCCAGCTACCAGTACCACCAGCTCCTACTAACAGGATAACAATCCGGTCAGGGTGACCAATGTCAAGGCGGTACGGTTTGGTTGGATTGAGTTTGGTGAGGGTCGCTGCGCTTAAGGGGAGTTTATAGCGTTCATAGAGTTTGTGGAGTGTGGAGAGGATTTTCTGGTACGCGTAGAGCGCGAGTTGTTTCAGATAGTTAAAATAGGCGTTCACGGTGTCCTCCATTGAAAGAGATTGGTCAGCCAGCCGCCGCGGGCGGCTAGCGGTTCGGGATAGTCCACGGTGGCCAGGTCAACCGTGTCGAGATAGATTTCCTCAAAGGGTGCGATATCGTCGAAGATGGCCAAGGCCGGAATGTTGTAGAGCCAGGTCCCATAAAAACCCAGCCGCAAGATGAGTTCCGGGTTGTCTCGTTCCAGGTGGCCCATAACCGCATAGAGGCGGCCTCCAAGTTCGTCTCGATCATCCACGGGTGAGAAGAAAGCGGGCATCCCATTATGCGAGTGCAGATCAACCACAATGCCGGCCGGGTCAAAGGTGTAGCCGACGTGGGTGCGAGATTGGTCTTGTTCCGGCCGGGTCACGGTCCAGTGCTGGCTAGTTGTATCGAAGCGAAACTGATACATAAACTCCAACTCAATATTCTGCCGGGCATCGGCCAGGGCGTCGCGCAGCAGCTGGCCGGGGATGCGAGGTAACTTGAAGCGGACCGGCTGCGGGGGATAATCGGCCAGCCGCAGCCCGGTCAACGGCGTCTCAATGGGGACCAGCAGTTGGTCGGCGGAGACATATTGCGTCTCCAGTCTTTTCACAATGCCCTGAGCCGCAACCAGGTAATCATATAAGCGAGTTGGGCGGGGAATGGGCTGACCCAGGTAGAGATACAGCGGAATAAGATTGTTATTGAACATTGATCAACCTCCTTAAGGTCAAGTTGGTGTCAACTAAATCGTCCAGCGGATAAGTTTCAGCGCCGGCCTCGTGCAAAGCGCGCCACTGATCCAGGACGCAGGTGGGATGTTTTTTGCTCTTTTGGTTGGACAGGTCACGGTTAAACTTACTTGAGAAAAATATGTCAACCGCGTGGCCGATGGTGGCCGGACCGGCCTGGGGAAAGGGAGCGCTGCCCCGGCAGACGCCTTCGGGATGGACGTTGGGGCAAGGGGCCAGATAGAGCGGCGTGTTCTCATCAGTCGGATAATCCTTGACCGCCCAGACGCTATAGTGATATTCGTGGCCGGTGAAGACCAGGCCCGGCAGCGGCACGCGCCAGGCCTGTCCTTCGTCGCGGATGGTAACCGGCCAGATGCGGGGCGGCAAGTAGATACCCAAGCGGTCGTAGCCGCGTAGCTTGCTCCAAAATAAGCAGCCCTGCGGCAGCAGGCCGGAGTGGAGATTGATCCCGGCCAGTACCGCGGCCAGTTCGGCCGGGTCAACCAGGTACTGCTCGGTCACTTCTCCCTGGCGATACTTGGCCAACATCAGGAAATCATCGTAACAATCAATCCTGACTTGCAGCCGGGCATAATCCGACTCGCCCCACTGGATAGCCGGATAGATTAGATCAGGGATGGCCGTCAACACGCGGCCGTTGTGATTACCAGTCAAGCTCATTGCAATTTCCTCCGTTCATAATAAAATCTGCCAGTTTCATTAGATTACTGGGGTCTGTCTCGTACCAATGCATCAAGCGGTGAAAAACGTCGATGACCGGCCTGGCCCGGCGCCAGGCGGTCTTGATTTGCAGTAGGTCGCCTTCGCGCCAGGTGAACCACGGTCCGTCGTGATAGGGATCAAAGACTTGATCCAGCATCACATTGCCAGTGCGGTGACAGGCCCAGCGGGCCAGCTCAGGTAGCCAGCGCACCGGCTCCGTATAGCGACCCGGATCGGCCTCGATCTGTTCCAGCAGTCTCCAGGCTGAGTCCCGGTCTGTCTCATCCCACTGCTCAAGATTGTCATACAGCTCTGTTTCAACCAGCAGTTGGGAGCTGACCGCCTGGATTTCACAACGAGCCAGCAAGGTGTGCAGGAGCTCCATCGGCGGAAACTCGAACAGGGACTCGCCGTCGGTGAAGCCGTACAGGGTGACCGGTAGATAATGCAAGAATACGGCCAGATGGTCACCTTGCTCTTCCTCCGGATCATTCATCCAGTGACTCCAGGCTTCGTTTAAGATGGGCCAATTGATTTCGAACCACTCGGCCTCCTCAACCAAATTGGCCAGATGGGCCAGGCACTCCCACCAACCTTTGCCGGACAGGTCATCATAGTCGACCAGCGCTGCCGGAAAATGGTGTTGGATGAGGTTTAGGCCGAGGCTTAGTCGCTCGTACTCGCGCAGGCGTAGGTGAAAGGCGACCAGTTTGGCCGGGCGCAGCCGCTCCAGCACGGCCCACGGTCTCAGAAACCGAGCGGAACTTTGGGATGCGGGATGGGGGTCAATTCTAAACATTGTCTCACGATCCTTTGGCTGTCATTTGAAATGCGTTCGGCTTGCTGCAAAGCGGTCTCGATGGCGGGCGTCATCGCCAGGAGGCGCATGGCGTCCAGTTTGGACGTCTCTTCAGTTTCGAGGTTGGCAATCTGATCCAGCAGGGTAATGGCCTCGATCTCGGTCGGGTTCAGGCGATACAGAGCGGCAATCAGGTGGCGGGGGGTGACGAGGTTACCATTACTTCTCGCGGCCCCACTCCCCTTTTCACCGGTCACCTTGACGAAGGTAATCTCCTCGCCGCCGTCAGGTAGGCTGCGTGATGTCCAGGTGCCGTTCCCCAATTCGGGATAGGTGGTCGCCAAGAAGTTCAAGACATCCTGCACGCTGTACTCCGGACCAGGATCCTCAAAGACCTGGTTATCGTACAGAAAGACCCGGCGGATCGGCTGGCTAACCGGCCCCGGCAACAGCGGTCGCTGCGGCGGCAGGTCAAACAGGTTGGCCCCACTATCTGTAGTAGGGTCGCTGCCCTTTTCGCCGGTCACTTTGACAAACGTGATCTCCTCAGTGCCATCAGGCAGGGTGCGTGAGGTCCATGTGCCGTTGCCGAGTTCGGGGTAGGTTTGGCTCAGGAAGTTGAGTACATCCTGGGTGGAATACTCACTGCCAGGATCCTCGAAGACCTGGTTGTCATACAGAAAGACCCGCCGGGCAGACGGTCGCTCCGGGGTTTGGTACGGCTGGGGGCCTTCATTCTCAGACTGAGATGCTTCAAAAAAGTTGGATTGCA
>JBFGLD010000483.1:0-5283 GCA_041576335.1 Anaerolineae bacterium
GGAAATCATCCGGACCGGTCAAGCGCTGATCGCTAAAGAAGAACCGCTCGTCGACCCGGCCGGCAACCAGCGCTGGCTTTCGACGACGAAAGTTCCATTACGCGATGAACAGGGGCAGATTATTGGGCTGGTCGGGATTGGGCGTGAAATCACCGAAAGCCGGCAAACTCAAGAGGCCCTCCAGCGCGAGCGAGATTTTGCCGAGAGTCTTATCCAGACGGCCCAGATCATCATCTTGGTACTCGATCCCGCCGGTAGAATTGTCCGGTTTAACCCTTATATGGAAGAAATTTCAGGTTATCGCCTGAGCGAGGTGCAGGGACAGGATTGGTTCACCACCTTTTTGCCGGAACAGGACCAGACTCGGACGCGAACGCTCTTTTTGCAGGCTATTGATGACATTCAAACGCGAGGCAACCTCAGTGCCATTATTACCAAAGATGGGCGCACCTGCGAAGTTGAGTGGTATGACAAGACGCTTAAAGATACCAACGGAAACACAATGGGTCTACTAGCCATTGGCCAAGACATCACCGAGCGCAAGCAAAGTGAGGCAGAGAAGGCTCGCCTGTTTAACGCCGTTAGCCAGCAGCGTGAGAAACTCCGGGCCTTAACCAGGCGGCTGGCTGAAACTCAAGAAGTGGAACGAAAAGCAGTTGCGCGCGAACTCCATGATCAGGTGGGGCAGAACCTGACCGCGCTTGATCTCAATCTCAACATTATTCGAGGACAGATAAAAGACCAGTCTTCGACCGCAACCGACCTGATCCGGGCACGACTGGACGACTCCCTGACGCTGGTGGATCAGACGGCCGAGCGCATTCGAGACGTCATGGCGAATCTGCGACCACCCGTGCTGGATGATTATGGGCTCGTCGCTGCCCTGGGTTGGTATGGACATCGAGTCGCCTCGCGGGCAGGGATCACCTTTACAATAGACGGAGAGGAACCGGTACCCCGCTTGTCTGCCTCGGTCGAACAGGCCCTGTTTCGCATTACGCAGGAGGCGTTGACAAATGTGATTAAACATGCCCAAGCTTCGGCCGTGGCGATTTCTGTTGCAGATAGCGAGCGGTCCGTGCGCTTAACCATTTCCGACAATGGCTGCGGCTTTATTCTTCCGGACGAAAGCGAATTCTTCAAACGACAAAGCTGGGGGCTGCTCACCATGGTAGAGCGAGCGCAGATGGTTGGAGGCCTGTGTCGCATTAACACGTCTCCGGGTCAAGGAACTCAAGTTATCGTTGAGGTGAGACATTGAGCATCACCATCTTTCTGGCTGACGATCACGCCGTGGTTCGTGACGGCTTGCGCGCGCTGTTGGAAGCGCAACCCGATCTAACCGTAATTGGCGATGCCGCCAATGGCCGTGATGCGGTTCGTCAAATGGCCCATTGTTGTCCTGACGTGGCAATTTTAGACATCGCCATGCCCGACTTAAACGGCATCGAGGCCGCTCGCCAGCTTCACCAGGTTTGTCCTGACAGCCGGGTCATTATACTCTCGATGCACTCCACCAGCGGGCATATTTTTCAGGCACTAAAAGCCGAGGTCCGTGGATACCTACTAAAGGCGTCCGCCGGAAGCGAGCTGGTTCAGGCTATTCATGCGGTCATGGCCGGCGAGCGTTATTTGAGCCAGAAGATTTCGGACCGGATCATTGATGACTATATAGGTCGAAGCAAACTTGGTGAACCCGGGGACCGCCTAACCCAGCTCAGCGACCGCGAGCGGGAAATTCTACAATTAGTTGTCGAGGGCAAATCGAGTTCTGAAATCGCCGAAATCCTTGTAATCTCCCCCAAAACCGTCGATACGTATCGCAGCCGGTTGATGCAGAAGTTGGGCATCAGCGATCTGCCGAGCCTGGTCAAATTTGCGATCAAGCAAGGTTTGATCTCGCTGGAGTAAACCGGGTCTGTCCGATGTTTTAGGTGACCGTCTCTTACCGCCGGCTTTTTGCCTGTGACGAATGTTGTTGGCCGGCGAAATGGCCGCCAGTATACCGCTTGGCAGTGCCTGTTACCCATTTCGCTTAAAATTCTGGACGCACTCGAATAATCCCTGCTCTTTGACAAGACTCCTTTACAACATTTATCGCACTTTTCCTACAGACAGGCAGGGGAATATGTGGTAAAATGATAATACAACTGAGGTGATCATCATGGGACCAAAATTCGACTTCCCCCAAAAGATATTGCTGGCCATTGATGGTTCGCTCTTTGCCGCCGCAGCGGTGAATTTGCTAACACATATAGCCTGGCCAGTTGGAACCGTCACTCGTGTATTAGCTGTAGCTTCAGAGCGTCCGCCCTGCCCGGACCTAAGTCCGCTGTCACGACGCGCGGCAGATAAAACGATTATTGGCATTCACCCGTGGGATCGCACGACCCTGCAAACCCTAACCGCACAGGTGGTCAACAGACTGCGGGCTGCCCATTTGAATGTGGAAGCAGAAGTGTTCGCCGGGCAGCCCGGCCCGATGATTTTGGAGCGCGCCGAGAAATTGGCGACCAACTTGATCGTTGTCGGTGCCAAAGGGCTCAATGCGTCAGATGCGGTTCGGTTGGGCTCCACGGCCGAGAGACTGGCCTACGAGTCCGGCTACTCAGTATTGATCGCTCGGCCGGCCGAGCATATTCGCCCGCTGAGTATCGTTCTGGCCATTGATGACTTAGTCGCTGCGAGGCAAGCGTGCGAGTTCTTGTGTACTCTGTCTCTGCCCGATTGGGCTCAGGTTACTGTCGTCAGCGTTATTCAAGACAGCGTGACGATGCCCGCATACCGGCAAATGTCTGCTGCCGGATGGTCGACGCCGTTTGAAGCGGAAGCACGGGCCGCCGAAGTCGTTGACCGCTTGCACCAAAGCGGAGCCCAGGGCCGGATCGCAGTTCGTGTTGGACGTCCGGCGGACGAAATCTTGGCTGTAGCCCGAGAGCGCGATGCGGCGCTGATCGTCCTCGGCGCCGGCGAACAAGATCGCCTTGAACCTCATCGATTGAGTAGTATGGTCCGGAAAGTGATCAAAGATAGCCCCAGCTCCGTACTTGTCGTGCGCTGAGCCTAAACTAACCGATGATCGGAAAATGCAGTGAAGCGGCTCGGGGCATATCCGTTTGCCGTGATCCTGAAAACGGTTTAATTCCACTTTTGCGGTGAGGTGAGGCGTTCTTATCCTGGTCACCTGACCAGGATCAATACTGGTCAAATATTCAGTTTTTAATCCCCCCAAGTGACGGGCGCATTCGGGGGGATTTTGCTTTAGAATGGTCGTAGGTATCGTGTCGAGTATTAACTTGCGATTACCACCCTGAGTAATATGATGAGGCCTAATCGCAGAACCACAGTTGGAGAGATCACATGCATCTAAATGTGTTAGCTTGTGACCTGGATGGAACCCTGGCTGAACATGGCGAAGTAGCCGCCGAAACCTGGGAGGTACTACGCCGGGCACGGTTAGCTGGTTTGGTAATTATTTTGGTAACCGGACGTACCTTGGCCAATTTGCCTGACCATGACCTATTTGCCGAACTGTGCGAAGCCATCGTTTCCGAAAATGGAGCGGCTATCTATTTTCCCCGGCGTGATGCCGTAGAATTGCCCTTCGGACGCCTGTCCCCAATGCTTCTGAAAAGTTTACAGGCTATTGAGATCCCGCTGGAACGCGGAATGGCAATTGCTGCGACCCACGTTCCGTATGACCGAGAAATTTTGAAAGTTCTCCATTACGCGGGAGGTGGAGCGACTGTTGAATACAATCGCGGGGCGGTGATGGTGCTGCCTCCTGGCGCAACCAAGGGGACGGGGTTGCGTTATGCCCTGCACGAATTGGGCTACTCCCCTCACAACGTGGTGGCCTGCGGAGATGCCGAGAATGATCAAAGTTTGTTCGCCGTGTCCGAACTGGCCGTTGCTGTGGCTAACGCCACACCTGCATTGCAGGCTTTGGCTGACGTTGTCCTGTCGCTGCCAGACGGAGCCGGCGTGCGCATGTTTGTAACAGCCTTGTTGGCTGGACGAATCCCGGACCGTAAAGTGCGCCTGGACCGTCGGCTGCTATTGGGGTATCGGGCCGATGGCAAACCGATGCATCTTGATCCTTTTGCTCTGGTCGAGGGTAATCTAGGCATTTTTGGTGCAAGCCTGAGTGGTAAGTCCTGGCTGGCTGGTTTACTGGCCGAAAAGATTCTTAAGCAAGGGTATCAAGTGTGTATCATCGATCCAGAGGGTGATTACCGGGGATTGCGCGCCTTTCCCCACAGCTTAGTGTTAGGAGGAGTGTCAGCGCAGCTTCCACCGGTTGTCGATGTCGTCACTTTTGTCGAATATGGTGGTCTCAGCCTGGTGTTGGATCTTTCGATGGATGGCACGGAGGAGCGTACGGCCTATGTAACGGATCTTGTCCGTGCGCTGCGAGCCTTACGTGCCCAACGCGGACAACCTCACTGGTTCTTGATCGATGAACTGCAGCATTTTTGCCCCTCGGAAAAATGCGAATTGACCGATTTGATCCTGGATATGATGAAAGAAGGGGGATTCGGCTTGGTCAGTTATCGACCGAGCGAGGTGGCACCGTCCATTCTAGAAGCATTAGACCACTGGTTGCTGACTCGGGTCACGTCTCTACCCGAACTTGAAGTTTTGGAGCCTTTTTTCTCTCGGTGTGATAGCCAAGCTGACATAGTAGCCCAAATATCAGCGCTACCCCTGGGACAAGCCTACCTATGTTTAAAAGATGGGAAAAAGCGGTTGTCTAATACCAGCGGAATTGTAACCTTTCGTACCGACCGGCGAGCGATCCCCCATATACGGCATTTACACAAATATTTGCAAGCACCATTGCCCAAGCCAAAACGGTTCTACTTCCACGATGCTTCAGGCCGCTACTTAGAACGTTTTGCGGCCAGCTTGTGGGAGTTTCGAGAGGCGTTAAATGAGGTGCCGGCCGAGTCGCTTCAATATCATCTATACCGGGGGGATTTCGAACGCTGGCTCCGAAATGTGTTGCACGATGATCAACTGGCTCATTATATGCAAAAAACCATTCACCATAAGTTGAAAGGTGAGGCGCTGCGTCGCGCTTTGTTAAAAAAAGTCATCGGTCGCTATGAAGAACTCGATAACCTGGCATAAGTATGTTGGAGTTTCTGCAAAATTTTTCTCCTGCCATTTAGACAGTTCTGACAGCCTGTTTTACTTGGCTTTGACAGCGTTCGATGCTGCCGTTTTTTTGTGACCAGAACGGTAAATAGAAGACGGCTCGTTGGGTGGTAATGAAGTTAA
>JBFGLD010000484.1:0-5281 GCA_041576335.1 Anaerolineae bacterium
AACTTACAACATTGCAAGAGTAAAACTTAGCTTTGACATTACCGCAGGGTGAGGGATATCAACATGAGCGTGGATAATTCAACCGAGTTACAGGCTGCGCTTGAAGTGGAGCAAAAAAAGTTAGACCTGGTATTGGGTATCGACCACATTCGGGATAATGCTCCCGACCCATCAACCATGTTGACCAATATCGTCAATATGCTTACGGATCAATTCCATGCCGACTTCTGTACACTGGCCCTGATCGAGCCCGAGTCGGGCGAGCCTGAAATGAAAACGGTAAATGACCGCAGCCAGCAGTTTAACCAGTTAGGGAAAATTATCACGCGCGACTTGGTCAAACGAGCGATTGCTTTGGACCGTGTTGTTGTGTGGAAAAGTGATGAGCTGCAGTCAAGGTCGTCCGCGACGCCGGCGCACGACACGTTACAATTGGTTGCCGTGCCTATCATTATGGGCGAGAACGAGCGCTTGGGCGCTTTACTGTTGGCGCGCGCCCACGCTCCATTCAGTCATGACGAGCTGGATTTGCTGAGAATTGCCGAAAGCCAAATCGATTCGGCGGTCATTCAAGGCCGCGCTTACAACGAACTTCAACAATACGTTAAAGAATTGGAAACTGTTTACCGTATTGACCGCATTCGGGATCAGAGCACTTCTTTTGACGAAATGCTCAACGCTGTTTTACGAGAGGTCTGTACAGTTATCAACGCCGAAATGGGATTTACTATGCTTTACAACCAATCGGGACAGAAACTGGAACTGCGGGCAGCGACCCATGATGATCTATTTCGAGTTTCACCTTACTACGACACGGTGATTCAACTGGCCAACGAGTCGCTCAACAAGGCGGAATTGATTTGCAATAACAACCTAAGCAATGGTTAGCAATCGATGATGTGCATGCCCCTGAGCCGAAATGACCGAATTATCGGCGTGTTAGGCGTGGTCAATCGCTATGGGCCGCGGGGCTTCAGCAGCGATGATCGTCGCCTATTGCACGCCATCGGCAGTCAAATGGATACGGCCATTTTTGAGAATATCGAAAAGCGCCGTTTGCAGCAAGTACTTGGCCGCTCTGTAGATCCGCGCATCATGAAGCGTCTGCTGGCCAACCCTGATGTTGATTTCCTCAAAGGCGAACGAGCCGTTTTGACCGTACTGTACGCTGATTTGCGCGGTTCAACCCTGTTGGCCGAGCGCATTAGCCCCGAAGAACTGGTCGGCTTTATGAATCACTATCTAGGCCAGATGACTGATATTATCCTGGCTCACGAAGGAACGCTCGATAAGTTTGTAGGGGATGAGGTTATGGCGCTGTTTGGGGCTCCGTTCCCACAAGCAGATCACGCGCTGCGGGCAGTACGCGTTGGGCTGGCTATGCAGTCGGCGCACCAAGTCGTCAGGGAAATTTGGCGCGATCGGGGAATCGACGCGCCGCCGCTTGGCGTTGGCATTGCCACAGGCGAATTGATCGTGGGAGAGATGGGCTGTCCACAGCGAGCAGACTATACGGTCATCGGTAAAGCCGCAAACCTGGGGTCACGCATCTGTAGTGTGGCTAAAGCCGATCAGGTTTTGATTAGCCAGGAAACTTACAATCTAATAAAAGAAGACGTCGAAGTGAAACCAATTAACGACCTACAGCTTAAAGGCTTTGATCGCAATATCCCGGCTTATGACGTTATGCGGGTATTGGATTGAGGGAATTGCTCAGGCGTAAAACGTAAAACGAAATCAGCATTATTGTAAAAGATTATGTTTGACGATTTACGCTTGAAGAAAATTCAGAGGCCATGCGTCCCTAAACGCCAAAGGCATCGCGAATCCGATCGAAAAAGCTTTTTTCACGTTGGGGGACAACTTCCCGATCAAGTGTCTTGCCTAACTCCAGCAGCAGATCGCGTTGCTCTTTGGTTAGGTTGGTGGGAGTGCGCACCTGAATCGTAATAACTTGATCGCCTCGGCCGCCGGTTGTACCGTCACGACGAAGGCGAGGCACACCTTTTCCGCGCAGCCGAATGTTATCGCCGGTTTGAATCCCCGGGGGAATGGTGACCATATCGTCGCCGTCTAACGTGGGCACGGTTACCTCGTCGCCCAGGGTCGCTTGCGTAATATTGACGGCAAGCTCCAGATGAATGGTATCGTCGGCACGGCGGAAGTAAGCGTGGGGTTTAACTCGGATCACAACATATAAGTTGCCGGGCGGCCCCCCAAAAGTGCCGCTTTCGCCTTCGCCTGACAGGCGAATTTGCGTGCCGTTATCTACGCCGGCCGGGACCTTGACGGCCAACCGGCGCTTTTTGGTGACGCGTCCCTGCCCTCGACATTCTTTGCACGGGTTCGTAATGATTTCACCACGGCCCTGACAACGCGCGCAAGTGCCGATATTAATGAAAAAGCCCGCCTGCCGCCGAATTTCACCCGTGCCATTACATTCTGGGCAACGAATCGGGCTGGTGCCCGGCTCTATGCCGTTGCCGCCGCAGGTATTACACGTTTCCTGACGCGGCACTTCAATCTCCTGCTCCATTCCAAAAACGGCCTCTTCAAATTCCAGAGTCATTTCATAGCGCAAGTCTGCGCCTCGGCGCGGGGCGCGACCCGTCTGGCGACGCGTTCGCCCAAAACCGCCCAGCCCGCCAAACACCTCTTCGAAGATCTCAAATGGATCTCGAAAACCACCGAAGTCGGAAAAGCCCCCGAAGCCGCCGGCACCGGTACCTACCCCGGCATGGCCAAACCGATCGTAAGCAGCCCGCTTTTGCTCGTCGGCTAATACTTCGTAGGCTTCGTTGATCTCTTTGAATTTTGATTCGGCCTCAGTCTCTTTGCTGACATCGGGGTGATATTGGCGAGCCAGCCGGCGATATGACTTTTTTATTTCATCTTTGGAAGCACCCTTGGCTACGCCTAGGACCTCATAGTAGTCGCGTTTGCTCATGAAACTCCGCTCTTGCCTAATTGTGCAAATATCGATTTAATTATCTAAGATTATTCCAGAAAATACGATATTCTCAAAATGCATAAAACGTAAAACGTCGCCAATTTCTACGTTTTACGTTTTAGGTCATTATATTATGAATTCCGGTTGGGTTGGTTCTCTTATTTAGGTTCCGATCCGCTATTTCGCTTCAGTAAACTCACCTTCTACCACGTCCTCATCATTAGGCCCTTTAGTTGTGTCGCCATCGGGGGTTGAGTCACCGGGAGTACCGTCCGGACCTGGTGCTGCACCGGGGGCACCATACATTTCCGCACCGATTTTTTGAATGGTCTCTCCTAAATCGGTCGTAGACTGATTGATGGCATCGACATCATCCTGCTCCAACACTTTTTTGGTGGCTTCAATTTTAGTTTCGATCTCGCTCTTGAGCTCTGAGCTAATATGGTCGCCCTGCTCGCGCAAGGTTTTCTCGGCGGCAAAAATGAGATTGTCGGCCTGGTTTCGAGCTTCGATGTGGCTCTTACGCTTGGCGTCTTCATCCCGATGCTTTTCCGATTCTTTGACCATTCGGTCGATCTCATCATCACTCAACCCGCTGGACGGCATGATCTGCATACTCTGCTCTTTACCGGTGGCTTTATCTTTAGCCGTTACATTCAAAATACCGTTGGCATCAATATCGAAGATCACTTCAATTTGCGGCATTCCGCGGGGGGCCGGAGGCAGACCATCCAGGATGAACTTACCCAGACTCTTGTTATCTTCCACCATAGGGCGCTCGCCCTGCACCACATGGATCTCAACCTGTGTTTGGTTATCGGCAGCGGTTGAGAAGATTTGGCTTTTACGGGTGGGAATGGTGGTGTTGCGTTCGATGAGCGGCGTAGCCACCCGTCCGAGCGTTTCGATACTAAGGGTTAGCGGGGTGACATCTAACAGCAGCACATCTTTGACCTCGCCACCCAGTACGCCTGCCTGAATAGCTGCGCCGATCGCCACGACCTCGTCGGGGTTAACCCCTTTGTGGGGCGCCTTGTCAAAGAGCTTCTTTACGGCTTCCTGTACGGCGGGCATGCGTGTTTGGCCACCGACCAAGACGATTTCGTCAATTTCGCTCTTGGACAGGCCTGCATCCTTAAGCGCCGAGCGGCAAGGTTCGAGGGAACGGGATATCAGTTCGTCGGTCAGTTGCTCTAGTTTGGACCGGTTTAGAGACATGGTCAAGTGCTTTGGCCCGGAGGCATCGGCGGTGATAAAGGGGAGATTGATTTCGGTTTGCTGAGTTGTCGACAGTTCGATTTTAGCCTTTTCGGCTGCTTCTTTTAGGCGTTGGAGGGCCTGATTGTCTTGGCGTAGATCGATACCCTCGTTCTTTCTAAACTCTGCGGCAATGTGATTGATGATGGCTTGATCAAAATCGTCACCACCCAAATAGGTGTTGCCGTTTGTTGATTTGACTTCAAATACGCCGTCACCGACGTCCAAAATGGAAATGTCAAATGTACCGCCACCCAAGTCGTAGACGGCGATTTGTTCTTCGCCCTTTTGGTCTAACCCGTAAGCTAGAGAGGAAGCAGTGGGCTCGTTGATAATGCGTAGAACCTCAAGGCCCGCAATTTTTCCGGAATCCTTTGTGGCCTGGCGCTGGGTATCATTAAAATAGGCGGGTACCGTGATCACAGCCTGCGTCACCGTATCCCCCAGGTAGGCTTCAGCATCATTTTTAAGTTTTTGCAAGATCATGGCGCTGATTTCCGGTGGAGAGTATTCTTTCCCACCCATTACAACGCGTATATCCCCATTGGGCGCCTCTTTAACCTCGTAGGGTACAAATTGAAGCGCGTGTTGGACTTCCGGGTCTTTGTATTTGCGTCCCATAAAGCGCTTTATCGAGAAGATCGTATTCCTGGAGTTGGTTACTGCCTGGCGCTTGGCAACCTGGCCTACCATCCGCTCGCTATTTTTGGGGTTAACTGCCACAATAGAAGGTGTGGTGCGGCTGCCTTCCGCGTTAGGAATGATGGTTGGCTCGCCGCCCTCCATCACTGCCATAACTGAGTTGGTTGTTCCCAGGTCGATGCCTATAATTTTTCCCATCGATTCATGCTCCTAATTGTTTACTTGGCCACCCTCACCAGGGCTGGACGAATGACACGGTTGCCGATTTGATAACCTTTACGAAGTTCAGCAATGATTTCACTTTCACTGTGTGTTTCGCTCTCCTCGTAACTAACGGCTTCGTGTAGTGTTGGATCAAACACGCCTTCGGTGTTGATGGGCATAACATTTTGATCGTCTAATATTTTGTCCAATTTGCGCTGTACCAACCGA
>JBFGLD010000485.1:0-5278 GCA_041576335.1 Anaerolineae bacterium
CCAGCTCATCGGCGCTGAGCAGCAAACGATCGCGGGTGAAGTAGGGTAACTTCTGCTCCAACAGCTCGTGGGCGGCCTTGCGGGCCTGCACTTCGGGGTCCAGCTCGATTTCGTCCAGCAGGTAGTCGTGGGCCAGCTCGTAGGTGCGCACTTCCTCCCCTTCACCGCCTTCGGCCACGCGCAGCAGGCGGCTTTCGACCAGCTGGGCTAGCACGGCTTCAAGGGTGTCCAGGTCGACGCCCTGGGGAGCCAGCTCGGAAGCCAATTCGTGGCGCTGTCGCAGGGCGCGGCGCTTCTCTGAGGTGACCAGGGCTTCGAGCAAGCGGCGGGCGGGCCTGCGCTGAGCGAGGGGCAGGTCGCGCTGCAGCACGCGCTCCAGGTGGCCGCGCAGGATGCCCCGGGTACCCCCGGCCTGGTCGTATATGGCCTGGGAGATTTGGCTCCCCCCTTCGAGGGCCTCGAAGAGCGTCGAGCACACCAGCTGCAGCTGGGCCGGAGCGATCTGGTCGGTGCCGAGGTCATCCAACAGCCGCTCGACCAGGGTGGTTTCGTAAGCCACACCGCGCCCTTTGGCTGGTTCGAGGATTACCCGGCGGGCTTCGTCCCGGCTGAAGGCTCGCAGAAGCATCTCGTTGGCGAAGGGATTGCGGACCTGGGGGCGGAAAGTGCCCAGCTGGCTGAGCCACTCGCCGCGCACGGCGAAGACCCAGCGCACGGGCAGCAGGTCGTCGTCCAGGCAGGGGGCAAGCTGGGAGATAAAGGCTGACCGATCGTCAGGATCCTGGACAGTGAAGAGCTCTTCGAACTGGTCGATGATCACGACCACGTGCTGACCTCCCAGCAGGTCGGTGGCCTGGCGCAGGAAATCCTGCAGGGGGGCTTTGGCCAGCAGCGGCCTGTCCTCCCTGGGGGGCAGCAGGGTGGCCTTGAGCGTCTGGGGGACTGAGGTGCGGTAGGGCCGCAGGTAAAGGGGGACCTGGCCAGCGGCCAGCAGGCGCGGCATGAGGCCGGCTTTAAGCAGGCTGGTCTTGCCAGCGCCGCTCTCGGAGTGCAGAACGGTGAGCTGGTTGCGTTTGAGGCGGGCCAGGAGCTGGCGGATGGCGGAGGAGCGGCCGAAGAAGAGCGGGGCGTCCTGCAGGTCGTATTCGAGCAAGGCTTTGTATGGGTTGGCCTGGGGGGATAGCTCCTGGGCGGAGACGGCCTGGCGGCCCAGGCGCTGGACATAGCCTGCCACGGCGCCGGCAAGGGCCTGGCGCTCCCGAGCTTCGGCCTGCTGGGCTATTTCTACTTGGGAGAGTTCCCGTTCTGTGTAGGTCTCGATGACCTGGACGAGGCCGCGCGCCCCGGCACCCACGGCGCCCACGATCTTGTCGCGGCCGATGAAGTCGCCGCCCTCGGTGTGGACTTCGCCATCAATGTAGGCGCCGCCGCCGGTTTCGATACGTCTAGAGTTGTCGTTGGGATTCTCTAGCGTCAAGGTTGCCCCCTATTCTTACTGGCATTCCTACTTTACAATGATTCCCCCCTTTACGCAAACTGCGGGTGAAAGTTGAAAAACCTAAAAAGCGCCCAACTCTGTTGGGCGTTGCAGTCATTTTTGCAAGATTGCATCGACCAATTTGGTGCTGTTCGATTAGAGAGGGCAGGTTTGGGAAGGCTTTATTAATCACCAGCCTGGCGGATAGTGTGACAAAGAGGTTTCCCTTGTGACTACTTCGCCAAGGCGATGTTGGGGTGAGAGAGAGCCGTGGCGGTTTGCATGGGGTGAGTTTACCATGGGAGGCCGCTGGTCAAAGGTAAGCCGCCGAAGCGGCTGTCTGCTCCATCACATTGTTGGGCTGCCAGGCAGACTTACTTGTACGATTCTAACTCGTTAATCGCGATGTATGTCGGCCGATTTCTGGTTTATGTCACAAATTTGAGCCACGGTACTCTACACGGCAAAATCTCGTGATGTTAATCGGTTAAAATCACGAGATTGTAAGTACAATGATGGCACAGTCGGGTCGGGGAGGTGTCGCGGATAGGGGGCACGGTTTCCTTCCGTGGCTCAGACCTACGTGCCAGAGTCGTTGGTTGTGAAAGGCGCCGCAATGGGTTTCTTCAAGTCGATATTTGGAAGGAAGGAAGAGGACACGCGCGAACTTGAACATGATCCGATGCTCGATCATGTCGATCCGGAGACAGGGTTCGAGCATGCGTGGAATGATGACAAGCGTTACGAGTTCTGCAAGAAAGCACTGGAGAAGCTCAAGGGGCAGCTGGGTGGTGACCTTCGAATGACCGATGAAGAGATGCGATTGTACACGGAGTGGAACGGGCGCGCTGTAGTTGCCGGCGGGGATTGGTTCACCGGTGATATGGTGGTGAGCATCGTCGGTGAAAACCGTTTGGGGCCTATAGGCATGCTGAGAGATGACGCGCTTGATGAGGATGGCGAGGTGAACAAGGAAGAGCACACGGCAGGGTGGTCGGATGACACCGCACTGGCCGGAGACGTCCGAGAGTACGTTGCCGAAGGGATCTACATCGAGACTCCGCAGCAAGCGGTTGAATACGAGCGGAAGCGTATCGCCACTATCCCTGATGCGCTGCGTACCAGGATCCTTGATGAAATGCAGAATGGTCGTCTTCAGAGCATATTCACGTCGGAGGATGGCCTGGACTTGACGTGGGAGCGGAGCTTATTTCACGAAAGAGACCTGGCAAAGGCGGTTGGGGGCTACCTGGAGCTCAGCATAGCGGTCTTCGACGTACTTGAGAATAATCCAGATCCGGACCCGCGCAGCCCAAATTCTGAGCAGCGGTGTCCCTACTGCGGTCAGAAGATCGTCGACTTAAGCCGTACCAAGTGCGATAACTGCGGCGGCCTCCTGTAGCAAGGCAGATGAACCAAGAGGGATCAGGCACGTCGAGCAATGGCAGCCGCACGTCGCCAATGAGATAGCCAAGGATAGGTGGGTTATGTGACCGCGGTGTTCTCAAACTCATAGCTGGGAGTGATCTGGGGGAGATTCAGACGAGCTGTCAAGTAAAACTGTAGGCAATTGTGATTATTTAGCCAAGGCGATATTGGGATTTGCGACGGCTGTGGCAGTTGTCATGAGGTGAGTTTCCCATAGCGAAAAGGTTATCCTGTTCGGATCGTGTGGCTTATGTATAGCTTCTATTCTCGAGGTGATTGAAAAAAGTGGGCCAATCAAATACGGTTGTGCGTTAGAAATCTTTGAAGATGTATGCTGATACGGTTTCAGATTTACCTTTCAGTTCCAGCGAGCGTTTCTCCAACTCACTCGTGGCTAATTGAGCGGACTCGAAAGCGGCTTCGCTGACCAAGATTTGACCAACTCCTGCAATGGTAGATAGCCTTGCTGCGGTGTTGGCGGCATCACCTAACACGGTGATATCCGTCGTCCCCTCTTCCGAACCAACGGAACCCACAAATGCTGTGCCAGTGTGTACTCCAGCACCCAATGGAATCCATGGCCCATCGGAGTACCCATGACCGGTTGCACGCATGATTTCCTGCGCGGCTGAGACCGCCTTCTGCGCATGATCTGGCCCGGCGAAACCGGGGACATACATACCAGCCACCTGGTCTCCCATAATCTTGTCGATCAACGCATCAGAATGAACCAAAATATGTGTGGCAGTTTTGTAGAATTTGTTGATGAGCCTGTGGAATTCCTTTGGAGTCATATTTTCGGCAAGAGTTGTCGAGCCCCGGATGTCGGCAAAGAGCAAGGATAGCTCAATTTCTGCGCCGCCCTGATACTTTTGGGCGAATACCTCACAAACATTGCACAGTTGGGGATTAAGGTTGGATGGTCGTTTGCCGTATATGAGTTGGACAATGAGGCTCCCCGAGCCTTTAAACGGTGCATAGCAGTTCTTGCAGCGAGGTGAACCCGGCAACAATCTAAAGATCCTTCGTTGTTGACGCTCCTTGGGAAATTCGCCAGTTGTGAGGTAGTTCCGCCAAAATTGTTCAATTACATCATCTTGAATGACATTCACAGTTGGTCTTCTCCAATAACCCGCACCATCATTCTCAAGGAGGTATCCCAAAAACAGGGATCTAATACCTGCCTCACGCCGGCTCCAAATTGCTATCTATCGGAGACATGAATGCCCTCGCCTTTGCTAAGGGAAATTAACACTCAGCACGGCATCGCCTTGTTAGAGGGCGATCGATGCCAATCCTCAATCTATCAGTGATAATGATGAGTGTTCCCTTGTGACACATCGCCAAAGCGAGATTCGGATTCGCTTGGGCGGTTGCGGTGTGCATGGGTTGAGTTTACCATGTCCGATGTTGAACGTTAGAATGTTTAGCGTGCTAACGGTTTGATACCCAACACGACCGGCCCTGCGCTATCGACCACCGGCACCCGAAGCTATATTCGTGCCACCACCCCCTTCCAGGGCTCGGAATCTAACTTAGGGGGTGGTACAAACTTTAGGGGCAGGTCAGGGCTCGATAGCCTTTCCGGAAGTCATGACACCACCGCTTGGTGTTATCTACATTCTATCAAGGGTAAAAGCGGTTAGATTATCAGAAGAGTGACACAAAACCCCGTCCCTGGGACGGGGTTTTCCTCATATGTCTACCCTATGGTTCTTACCAGTCCACATATTCTACAATACTGCACTCGATATTCCCATTTGGCTGCTGGTCTGGCCATTCGATCTGGGCATAGCACATACCTTGCCCTTGCCCTGGAAAATTGCCGTTGTACTCCCCAGGTGCCTCGATTCTGAGAATGGCATCACCATGACCCTTGTCCACAGCGTTCCCGTTATAAGTGCCGGGACCGGCGGACGGTTCATCGCCGAAGACCTCAACTATGACCCTCCCTGGACCCTTTTCCTCAACGTTGCCGTTGAAAAACCCGTCGACCCAAACCCAGATCTGCCCAGGCCCCTTTTCCTTGATATTGCCGTTATGCACCCCTAATTGGCCAATATTGAAGAATACAGATCCTTTGCCTTTCTCTTCGATGTCACCGTTGATCCTGGCTCCTGCGTCAATAAAGATTGACCAATCTGTGCCGCCGGTTTCAATCACCTTGCCATTGACGATCGCACCAGATGAGATATAGCAGTCACAGTCGACGATGATGTCGTTGTTGTGGTTTCCGGATGGGACCCAATTGACTACTCTTCCATCTGAGCCTGGGACTTGTTGAACCGGGATTGGTTTCACAATGCCAAAGTCACTACAGAAAACGTCGTCGCCTGCAAGGGTAGGAACGACTGCGATCAGCGTAACCAATAG
>JBFGLD010000486.1:0-5274 GCA_041576335.1 Anaerolineae bacterium
AGCGGCACGGCGGCCTATCTTACACACCACCGGCACCAGGCGGGGGATTTCATCTTGTTGCCCTTGACCTTTTTGTTAGCCGGATTAGGCCTGTCGTTAATAGGGCGGTTAGCGCCGGCTTTTTTGGTCCGGCAACTGATATGGCTCATTATCGCCACGGTTTGGCTGTTATTAATTATCCGGCTCCCTAAAAATCTCAACTGGTTGCGCCAACATAAATATGCCTGGCTGAGCGGAGGCTTGGTGGTGTTAGCCGCTACGCTTGTTTTTGGCGTAAACCCCAGTGGTGTAGGGCCCCGCTTGTGGCTGCAGTTGGGCGATATTTATTTTCAACCCTCCGAACCGCTCAAATTATGTCTGGTTGTTTTTTTGGCAGCCTACCTGGCAGACCGCCGTCGCGAGTTAGTTGAAAATCCGGCCTATGTCGGGCGGCTCCCTGTGCCCCATCCCTCCTACTTTGGGCCAATGTTTGCCATGTGGGGCTTCAGCATCATTTTGTTGATCTGGCAGCGGGATTTAGGGGCGGCACTGCTTTTTTTTGGCACGTTTGTGGGGATACTTTATGCGGCCACGGGCCAACGACGTTACATTTGGGTTGGACTATTGCTGCTGGGCAGTGCCGGCGTCATCGGCTACTACCTCTTCGACGTCGTGCGTTTGCGGTTTGAGGCTTTTTGGAATCCCTGGCTCGATCCGGCAGGCCGCTCGTTTCAAATTGTCCAATCCTTACTCGCCTTTGCCAGCGGCGGATTCTTTGGTCAGGGCTTGGGCCAGGGTCTGCCGACGGCTATTCCCGTTGTTCACACCGACTTTGTGTTCGCCGCTATCGGCGAAGAGTATGGCCTGGCCGGCACGTTGGCCGTGCTAATATGTTTTGCCCTACTGGTTAGCCGGGCCTTTTTGATTGGGCTGCGGGCAGAGCGCAGTTTTGAGCAGCTTCTGGCCATTGGTATTGGGGTGATACTGGGTTTACAGACGATTGTGATTATGGCCGGGACGCTGAAATTGCTGCCTTTAACCGGCGTTACCCTGCCGCTGGTAAGCTATGGCGGCAGTAGTCTGGTTACCAGTTTCTTAATGATTGGTCTTTTGACTTTCATAGCCAATCAGCGTGTCCGCGAAACCGTGAACAGCGGTCAGCAGCCTGGCAACCCACCCCGGCCGGTTCAGCTCCCACGACTCACGCCTTACGCTTCGCCGGCCGTGCCTGAACTTTCACCCCATGCGCCCTACCTAAACTTAGCCCGGGCATTTCAAAACGGGTTCTTGATTGTGGCTGGCGGCTTAATATTTTGGCAGATCGCCCTGGCCTCTTTTCTCGTAGCCCGAAATGACAATCCACGCCCAATTATTGAGGAGCAGCGCATCCGGCGGGGTAGTTTACGGACTGCCGCCGGCGTGCCCGTGGCCGAGACAATCATCAGCGACAATGGGTTAGCCGAGCGGCATTATCCTTACCCGGGCTTGGCTTCAGTAACCGGCTATTACAGCCTTCGCTACGGCGTTGGGGGCACCGAGGCGGCTTTTGATCCGATCCTGCGCGGCGCGGCGGACCGCACAACTGAAGATGTTTGGTTAGATTCCTTGCTGCATCGGGCGCCGGCGGGCAAGGATGTGACGCTGACGATCGACTTACCGGCTCAGGTGGCGGCTGATGTTGCTTTGGGAGAGCGAGAAGGAGCTGTGGTAGTGATGGACCTCACCAGCGGCGCCATTCTGGTAATGTCAAGCCACCCTAGCTACGACCCTAACACCCTGGACGAAATGTGGGTTACGCTGAGTCAAGACAAACGTGCTCCGTTACTCAACCGGGTTACCCAGGGACTTTTTCCAGTAGGGGATTTAGCCCGGCTTATTGGCTTAATTGGTCTTTTTGAAGGCGGCGCGACAATTCCGAATGATCCGGCTTCCACGCCCCTGGAACAAATGTTAGCCCCATTGGGCGAGACCGGTTATTTGGCCACTGCCCATCAACTGGAGCTGACGCGCCCCCTGGCCGGGCTGCCGTCACAGCGCGGGCTGCTACCTGATTTCGATGATCATGAGAGGGCCAGAGACTTAGCCGTAACGCCGCTCCATCTAGCCCGAGTGGTGGCGGCGTTAGAGTTAGAGGGTCACCTGCCTGCGCCAACACTCTCGCGGTCGGAACCAGGTGTTCAAACACGGGCGTTTAAACCGGAGACAAGCCGGCGGGTCCGGGCGCTGTTGACCCAGGCCACGGGGCAGGTCATCGGCATTGCCGGGCAGGCCACCCCGCAAGAGACCGGAAATATGGTCCTAAGCTGGTTTGTGGGCTTGGCTCCGGCCAAGGCATCGCCCGCTTTGTTGAAATCGGAGGCGCTTGAAACGGACCTGGTTTTAGATCCCTCGAAAATCACGCCGGCGTCTCCGACCCCGATTTCCACAGATCAATCGTCCGCCGAACACGCTCGTTATGTGGTCGTGGCGGTCGTCGTAACAGATGCGCTGGACAACAACGCAGCTTTTCGTGTAGCGGTCGCTCCGCTTCGGGCCATCCTAGACAAGGAGTAATAATGATGTATGCGTACCTCGTACAGCACGCCGCAGCTAAGCCGAAGCAAGAAGACGCACAGCGCTCGCTTTCGGACAAGGGTCAGGCGGATATAGACAAAGTGGCCACTTATCTGGCAAAACACGCTTCAGTCCGGGTGAGTCAAGTTGTCCACAGCGGTAAAACACGCGCTCGACAGACCGCCGAAATTTTAGCAGCCGCTTTGCATCCGGCCCGGGGTGTCAGTGAAGCGCCCGATCTGGCCCCTCTTGATGATCCGGCCCGATGGGCTGAACGTTTATCGACAGCCGGCGAAGCCATCATGCTGGTTGGTCATTTACCCCATCTCAGCAAACTAGCCGCCCTGCTCATTTGCCAGGATGATACAAAAAAGCCGGTGGATTTTCAGAACGGCGGGGTTGTTTTCCTGGCCAGGGAGGAAACCGGAAATTGGGCGGTCCGGTGGATCGTTATACCCGACATCGTGGAGTAGGCTGGTGATCCCTTGGGTCGTGCGGGAAGGGCGTCGTCTTGGCAAAGCCCGAACGCTCCTGCAGCCGGCCGTCGGCAATTTGAAGGGTATCTGGGCCGACTTGGGCTGCGGCGACGGTATCTTCACCGCCGCACTTCACACTCTGCTCCAGCCTGAACACGAAATTTACGCGGTGGATAAAAGCCGGCGGGCCTTAACGGCTCTGGTTCGAAACTTTGCCGAGAGCTATCCCGAGGCTGTCCTGCATCCCGTCCGGTCCGACTTTACCCGCCCCTTATCGCTAAGGCCTCTCGATGGTCTGGTGATGGCCAATTCACTCCATTTTATCAGGCGGAAAAGAGACGTGTTGAGCCCACTGGTCGGCTTGCTAAAACCGGGTGGGCGATTGATCATTGTCGAGTACAATACCGATCGGGATAACTTGGCCGTGCCCCACCCGTTAGATGAAACGGGCTTTCTCAACCTGGCTGCGGCCGTTGACTTATCCGACGCCCGTATCGCCGCCAAGATTTCGTCCACTTTTTTGGGTGAGATGTATGCCGGTCTGGCCATCAGAGGTGAGGCTGCCGGGTAGATTGATCTTTAGTCAGTAACGGTTACAATTACTGTGACTAACTACTTGAGGGGAATGGGGCCGTGTTGAAGTGGCTGTATTGGAACGTGGTCGGTTTCGTCGAATTGATTATCTTGTTGCTGTTGGGGTATAACCTTTATCGAGGTGCGCTGATTACGGATGACGACAAGGTGCTGAAAACTAAAAAGAATGCGATCAACCTGGTTGTGACCTTTGTGCTATTGGCCGTGGTCAGCTGGGTGGTTTATATTGTTTTTGCTCAGTAGGGGAATGCACTTCATCCCTACTGCTGATTGAGGTAACATTATGTCCGATCAAAGAGTTATCTACTTCGGCGGGGCGATAGCTATATCCGGAGTATTGGCGGGAGTGTGCGGCCTATGTTTGCTGGCCGGCGTATTCGTCCTTTTTGTTAATCGCTCGCCGGCGCGGCCCGAGCCGGAAGTTGCCCGGCTGCCCCCTTTGAGACTTGATACTGCACCGGGGGTCCCTTCCCAAGCTCCTAACTTGCCGGTCGGGACTCCGGAACCCGTCGCTCCGCCGGCGGTGCCGGCCAGCGAGCCGGGCCCCGGCCAACCGCCGCCGACTGTAACGAACTCCGAGGCTGAGGAGACGCCTCAGGTTACACCGCTCGAGGGCAACGTTAACTTATATCGCGGACCTGGCGTTGACTACCAGGTTTTTGGCGTTTTACCGGCAGGCCAGAGGCTGGAGGTAGTTGGCCGCAATCAAGACTCGACCTGGTGGCAAGTGTCCGGCCCGGGTGGCGTGGCCTGGGTCGACGCCGCTCTTGTAGCTGCCAGCAATGTGGATGGAATCCCACTTTCTGCAGACATTCCGACCGCCCCGGAAGCGTCTGAACCGGCGCTACCCACTGAGCCGACTCCGGTCCCACCGCCGCCTTCGGCTCCGCCAACAGGTCCACTGCCGGTCAGGTTAATCGAGTTGACTTCACCGGTTCTGATGGGTGATGAAGCAAGTTTGACCATCGAAACTGTTGGCGGTGCCAGCTGCTTGATTGAGGTCATGCTGGAAGACGGTCCCAGCCAGGCGCCAGGTTTGGAGCCAACTGTGGCCGGGCTGGAAGATGGTCGCTGCAATTGGACGTGGGAGATCTACCCAGATGAAGCCACGCCCGGTGACTGGCCGATAAGGGTCACCGTCGAAGCTAATGAGCAGCGAAATGTGCTCTCGACCGGCTTCACTATTCAGTAAGATGGCGATACCTACTGAACGTTTATGACCCCCAACTCAAATACATCACCGTCACCGCCACGGGTAAGCGGCAGCCGATCTCCCGTAACCCCGTAGTACCAACCCACTACCAGCCGGTATTGGCCGGGCGACAAATCAACAGGTAGGGGAATTGTCTGCCGGTCAACGACCGTGCGCTGTGCCTGCCAGGCGCTCGTCGGCAAATAGCCCAACGCGTCTTGGGGTTCCCAATCCAGCTGAGCCACAACGTTGCGGTTGTTGTCTAAAACGTGGGCAAATGTCGTTAAATCAACCGTGATGGGATTATTTGTCTGCCATAAGAGCGTAAATGGCAGGTCTTGACCTGGTTGGAGGGGACTCGTGGGCACCTTGGCTCCTTGCAGCGTAATTAAATTCCAGAATTGGGCCGGCCCCATAGGCCGGAGTTGGATGTTGACCGGCGTGACCGCGTCATAGGTTTTGCGGCCGGTGCGGCGAAAC
>JBFGLD010000487.1:0-5273 GCA_041576335.1 Anaerolineae bacterium
GTCGTGCTCCGGATCTGCTGCGGCAAAGAAATGATAGGCGTATGGCGCAAACGTCGCCGGGGCAAATATCACCCGGTCTTCGCTGATGGCCCAGTCGCCGGCCGCAAGGTAGAGCCGGCCGTCAATTTCCACGACCGTGTGCTCCCAAATTGCCCGGATAATTTCCCGGCCGGCGCGACCATAGCTGACATCGTTCCAACGGCGCTCGGCCAACAGCAAGGCTAAAGCTGCGTCAGTATTGGCATCAGTGGTGGTATGAAGCGCTGCGCCAGGCTCGTTTGTGTGATACAGCAGATCGATTTCGCTTTGCAGATGGATCGTGGTCCAGGTCCACAGTTCATCGAATGTGGCTTGATCATCCATCCAGACAGCCATGAGCATAGCCGATGCCTCATCGCGAGCGTCTGTATAGCCGGACCCGGACCGTACTTGCCCCTCGTCAATGTATTGGCTCTTAAAGCCATCGTAGCTATGATTAACCATCTCCCTGACGGCCAGGCCGGCGTGGTTGACTTTGCGAACCTCCACGCTTGCCTTACCAACACTAAAGGTTACTACCGGCGTTGATTGACTGTAGGCCTGATGAGGCAGTCGATCGGGTGCAGTGGCAAAAATCTGGTCCAGATCGGGAGTCAAAATTAGATAATCGATTAAGCGCCAGTCATTGTGAAACAAATCCTGAGATATGGCCGGATCTCCGGCGGTCTGCCAGTGGGAGTGGGCTCCGGGAAAGCCTTGATGAACTTTCCCCCCACCGCGAAGATCAACCCATAGATCATCATCGGTCACAATCTGCGCATCCGGTGGCACATGTTCTCTGACCCAATCAAGGACCTGTCGCTGTATTGTCGTCATGTCGAGGGCAAAAATGTTGCGCTGCTGGTTCAGATTGAACCAGCTAACGGCTACCACCGCCATTGCCGCCACCAGCAGCGCCGACTGCGAGCGCATCAGTTTGGACACTTGTGCCAAAAGCAGCCCAAAGTTGAGGGCAAATAAGGGCAGAATTGGGATTACATAGAACTCAAAGACCTGATTACCGTGGGCAATCGCCACAACTGCCAGAACCGATAACCAGCCAATCACCCGCTTCGCGTGGTCAGCCTGAACGAGACTCCATAAGGTTGCCAATGCGCCAACCCCAAGGATCCAGGGATCCTTTGCCAGCCAGTGATTGATTAAATAATTATGGAATTGGCTTGACGGATCCCACGGTAATCCGCCGGAACGGCTAAGCTGCCAGAGAACCGAGCCAATGAGAGATACCACGCTGCCATCACTTGCCTGCGGCGAGGAAAAGCTAAACTCAATCAGTTCGGTTCGCAGGGCGGCATACAAAGGATACAGGGAAATCGTGCTCAGCGCGGCATAGAACCAGCCAACTCGAGCAAAACGGGCGTGCCCCTGCTTCGATAGTTTCCAAACGCCGTATACAAATGCCGGCAAGAGCAAAAATGCCACCTCTTTGCTGAGCACAGCCACCCCAAAACAGAAGCCGCCAAACACCAACGGCCAGAGTCTGCCCGTATATCCCAGCAATAGTGCCGCCGCCAGTAATGTCCAGAAAATCATGATATTGTCGAGCAGCACCAGGCGACTATAAGTTATAGTCAGTGGGGAGAGGGTGTACAATAGGCAAGCAATGGTCGCGACAAGTTCATTACCTGTGAGCCGAAACAGGATGTAGAACATTAACACTATTGATAGAACGTGGAGAAGCAGCATCAGTACACGCCCCCCATCCACTGCGGTCCCAAATGCGCTAAACCCGCCGGTGAGCAGGGTCCACAGGGCCACCAACAGCCAGCCGGCTGGGGGGTGGTCATACCAATAAGTGTAAGGCGTGATCCAGCCCAACTCTAGTACAGAATAGGCCCGCGCCATGTAGATCCCTTCATCACCAAGATAGAGCGGAAAACCGAACATATTGTAACTGTGGACGAGTATAGCGGTGATAATCACCAGGCTAAGGGATAGAATTGCCCACACCGTATTACGTGAAGCGGTATTTACTGATGAGGTAGGTGTCGTGATCATTTTAACTATCCTCCGGCAACGGCTGGCGTTGACTCACGGTGTGCGTTGACGTGTTTGGTCTTCTCCCAGTTGTTCATCCCTTTTAATTCTCGATAAACGCCTCGGAGCGCCCCCAGCCCCAGAAGCACCTGGTAGGGATAAAAGGAGAGCAGTAACTTCAGCCAGGTCCAACGCGACAATTTAATGTTGTGGGCATCTGCAAATTCGTATAACCCGACCAAATTGATCAGATATTGGGCAACCAGCATGTAGGTCGGTAACCACATGATCAATGCCAGGAAAACCGGTAACTTGGTGAAAATGATAGTATAGATTGAGATCGGCACGTATAGCGCGGTAATCGCCTGGATAACCGGCGTTGCCAGGGTAAATACGGCCAGCAATCGTTGGCCTACCTGGGGCAGGTCCCAGTAGGCGCCGTTTCTTAGCACTTGCAAAAAACCTTGATTCCAGCGAGTCCGCTGCTTTATGAATTGGCTGACGGTTGGCGGTGTTTCCTCTTTAGTCACATAGGCGTCCTCATAGACCACGCGGACACGTTCACCCATTTGGCTTAGGCGGATGCCAATATCAGCATCTTCAGTTAGACAGGTTTCGTCCCAGCCGCCAATAATTTTGAGCAGCCGTCGGGCAAAGAAAATCGTGTTCCCACCCAAAGGAATAATCCCGACCTCGGCGTGGTAGTGAAGGCGACTCTTGAACCAGAAAAAATATTCCAATACGTTGAGTGCTGAAAACCATCTCGAGTCAAAATTCATCAGTTGCACGCCTGATTGGACCACATTGACACCTTCGTTGATCATGACGGTGTTGACCACATTGAAGACATCAGGATGGATCTGATCCTCAGAGTCAAAAATGCAGACAACTTCGTATTTAGTATAAGCTAGGCCAACATTCAGTCCGTGCGGTTTATTGATGGGCATATCCTGAAATACAATAAGTCGCACATTAGACACACCTTGGGGAACTAACTCGGCGATCTTTTCTTGGACCTTGACGATTGTGCCCTTGTCATCGATTCGACAGATCACCACAATCTCTATCAGGTCCATCGGGTAGTTAGCGTCTAGAACGCCTTGGATGGTTTGCTGAATAACCTCCTCTTCGTGGCGGGCAGGCAAGAGCACGGTGAAAGTTTTCTGGGGTGGGGCAAACTCAGTTGGCGCGCCGTATTGGCCACGATGGTCGGCATCATTCCAGGTAAATAACATTAGATAGGTGCTATAAGAGGACTGCAAGATCAGAAAGAGCGTGATCGTTAGCAGAAAGATTTCAAAGCCAATCATAGTTGTTTCAAATCCTCCGATCAAAGTTATGAGAGTTGCGAATTTTTATAAAAATAGTCTACCAATAGCAGCGAAGATCCGACCTAGAGTTACGCCGCTAATATATTATAAATATATCAAGTGCATTTACTGCTGTTCAAAGTTTGTAGATTTGAGTGTAAGAATCGCCCAGTTAGAGGCAGGTACAAGAAAAACAAGTAAACAGATGAGCTATTGAGTAAAAGCAGGGGTGATTTGAAGAAATAGCGACCACCCAGAAGGAGAGATTGCCCGGCGTAGAGACTTTGCTCAGTGAACCTAAAAAACAATCATCTTCTTGCTAGAAGACCTAAACCGAGGTCTGCGCCTGGCAGCTCTTGTCCTACCTAAAGAATGAACGCAGCTCGATTTAGGTAACAGTTGTGTTCACAACCAACGCTCGACCCGTATTATAGCAGTAAAAGATTTGAATCCGGTTTGAACGGCAAGTTATATTGCATAGAAGTCACCCCTGAAATTTTCAGCATCTGGAATGATCGAAACTTGCCGGAACGTCATCGCTTTGGCCGGCAGTTAAACTAAAACCGAGCAATCGTCAGTTCAACTCTGACCTGGGGCTTCTCGGTCTCAGCCAAAGTCTTGCAGAATTGTGGGGCTTTTTTTGTGTTCGGGTGGCGAAATCTTTTGGCAAAATAAGTAATTTTTCTCTATTATGTTATACTTACTCGCCCACCCCAACCAGATACCGTAAAACCGGGCCGACCGGGGTAGAGAGGACCACCACGGCACAGCGCAAAGTCACGCCGGTGTATAATTCGAACAGACTAACTGCACGCCTATTGGCTGAAAACGGCGCGTATCAGGAGATTATATGCCCTTAAGGCCGCGTCATATTGGACGCTATCGCCACATTGCAGAGGTGTTGGCCCGTCATGGGTTTGGCGCACTCTCGACCCAGTTGGGTTTAGAACAGTACTTGGATTGGCCGCGTCGGTTAGTCAATCGCAAACCACCCGCCTCGGTGACGGAAATAACGCCGGCCAGACATATTCGGTTGGCCCTGGAGGAGTTAGGCGGCACATTCGTTAAGCTGGGCCAGATTCTCAGTACGCGGCCGGATCTGCTGCCACCGGATTACATTGCCGAGCTGAGCTATCTGCAAGACAAAGTGCCATCAGCGTCTTGGGAGCCGATTAAGTCGCGTATTGAGCAGGAATTAGGTGCATCGCCGGCGCAGCTTTTTAAAACTTTTGAGATAACCCCAATTGCAGCGGCCTCGCTGGCCCAGGTTCATGCAGCGGTTTTGCCCGATGGTCAAGAGGTGGTTGTCAAAGTACAGCGCCCTAACATTGAGCGGATCGTCGATCTTGATCTGGATATTCTTAATGACCTGGCCCGACTGGCGCAAGAGCGCACGCCGCTAGGCGATTACTACGACCTCATTGCCTTAGCCGAAGAGTTTTCGTATGCGCTGCGCGCTGAACTGGATTATCGGCTTGAAGGACGCAATGCAGAACGTTTCCGCCTCAATTTTGCCCATGAAACGCGGCTGTATGTTCCTCGGGTTTATTGGGAGTTTAGCACACGCCGAATACTGGTACAGGAACGCGTCTCTGGGATCAAGATTGACGATATTGCAGCTTTAGACGCCGCAGGTTATGATCGCCACCAAATTGCCGTCAATAGCGCCCACTTCATTGTGAAAGAAATTTTAGAGGATGGTTTTTTCCACGCCGATCCTCACCCGGGGAATATTGTCGTCATGCCGGGCGAGGTCATAGGCGTTTTGGATTTTGGTACGGTTGGTCGCTTAGAAGCGAATGACCGGGCCAATTTGGTGCGACTCTATATTGTGGCTGTTCAACTCGATGCGGTCGGTATTGTAGAGCAATTGGTTCGAATGGGCGTCGCTGATTATCGCTTAGACCAGTTGGCTCTACAAAGAGACATCCGGCGGGTGCTGCTCAA
>JBFGLD010000488.1:0-5271 GCA_041576335.1 Anaerolineae bacterium
GCAGCATACTGGAGCAGGCCAAAATTCGATTATGGTGGGGCTGCGCGTTACTGCACGACTCGCGAGCCTCAGCCGCTTTTGCGCAGTTACGGGCAGCCCTCGGGTTGGTCACGGAGATGGGCGAAATGAAACAAGGCCTGCACCAGGTCATCGTCGATACCAGCCCGCTGCTGCTCCACTTTTTGCATCGCGCGAATACGCCACACCAGCTGTGCAGCGATATCTTTTCGCTGTTAAACCAGGTAGGTCCAAAATCGGATAGATCTCAACCCGGCTTTCAATTGTTCACGTTTGGCGTTCCAATTTCGATCGTCGCCGGCGAACGCAAGAGCTTCCACCAGCGGGGCCGGTTAAGAAGAATTCCGGAGTTTTTGGCTTACTTGCTGCTCGAGGGACGCCCGGATGGCTGCCGCTGGAGCGAGATCAGCGCAGCGATTTGGCCTGGCCTGGAGCCAGCTAAAGCCTCTCTTCGCTTTCATCAAAGTATTAAGAGATTGCGCGACGGCACGTTCGGATCGCAGGATTATATTGTGGTTAACGATGACTACTACCGCCTCAATTCCCGCTATTACCAGTGGTGCGATGCGATAGTCTTTGAAGAACTGTATGGGCGAATTGGCACATTGCCGCCGGAGGAGGCGCTGCCGCTGCAGCTCGAGCTGATCGATCTATACCAGGGCGAGTTTTTGGACGGATTTGAGTTGGGCGAGTGGGGTACCCTCTATCGGGCGACATGTGAGACCCGCTTCCTGCAAGTGGTTAAAGTGACCGGCGAACAATTACTCAACCGGAACAAACCATGGCCCGCCCTGACCATTGTGGGTAAAGGGTTAGCGCATGATTACTTTCGGGAGGATTTACATCAACATATGCTCACGGCGTATGCCCAGTTGGGATTGTACGCCGAATTAAAAAACCACTATTTGAAGTTGCGCCGGGATTTCGAGCGCGAGTTGGATCTGCCACCTGAACCGGCCACGACCCAACTTTATAAGCAGCTGATGAAAGCGGGTTGTTGGAAGACTTGAAGAATCTCATCGCCATAGTCTTGGGCGCACGCCGAGTTTCTATGCCCGTTGAAGCGGACCCTCTTCCGTTATTGTAAATTTCAAGAACGTGATATAATAGGAGGAGTTACGGGCTGAGATAACCTATGGCTTTAGAGGATAGAATCCGCCTCCCGACCTTAAATCTAATCCATCGCCGCCGGCGCCTTCTGCATTTGCTCGAGTCATTTGTCGACGAGAGCAATCGCTTAATTACGGTTTACGCGCCGGGCGGCTACGGCAAATCCATTCTCCTGGCAGATTATGCCCAAACCACGGACCTGCCGGTTTGCTGGTGCTCCTTGGAACCGGGGGACCGCGATCCAACCGCTTTTTTAACACTCCTGGCTTACAGCATTACCGATCGCTTCCACGAGATTGAACCGGATAAATTACTTAAGTTTGTCGAGCGCGGCGACACGCAGGCCAGCATCCGCCGGATTGCCGGGCTGTTAACCGAGGTCGGCCCCCACATTATCATTATCGACGATTACCATAAAGCGGTCAGCGCCGGTATGACCCTGGCCCTCAACCGGCTCCTGGAGCAGTTACCTGACGCGAGCACCTTGTTTGTAGCTGCCCGGGGAGATATGGCCCTAGAGACAGGCCAAATTATTGACCTCTTGATCAGCGAGCGGGCCACCGGTTTGTCCGAAGAAGAGCTGCGTTTTACCGGCGAGGAAATCCAGCTGGTCATGCGCAAACGGTTTGGCCGGCGGATCGACCTGGACGCGGCTGCCGAAATTGCCCGGGCCACCGACGGCAATATCGCCCAGGTTTTACTAACCGGGCACCTCATGCACGCCGAGCGGATCGTTGGCCGCTTGCAGCAGCGCCTGGGCGACGATCGGGAGATTATCTACCAATACCTGGCTGCCGAGGTATTCGGCAAGCAGCCGCCGGAGCTGCAGCGGTTTCTGCTGCGTACCGCCCTCTTGCCGGAAATAACGACTGAGCTGTGCAATGATCTGCTGGACATCACCGATGCCCAGGCTCAAATCGAGGAGCTGGTCCGAAACGACCTGTTTATTGCCCAGGTAGGGGCCGGCTTCCGCTATCACGACCTGTTTGCCGAATTTTTGCGGACCAAGCTGGCCGAGGACCAAGCCCTGTATCGCCAGGCTTCAATCAGGGCCGCCAAAATTCTGGTGGACCGCCGTCGCTTTGAGGAGGCCGTGTCCCTATATCTTTCAGTCCGGGCCTGGGACGAAGCGGCTGGGCTGTTGGAAGCGGAAGGGACCTTTTTTTATAACACGGGCCGGGCTTTGACCCTGCATGATTGGCTGTCGCAAATTTCTGAGGAGGAATTAATCCGGCGCCCGCGGCTGCTTCTCTTGCAAGGCCGAATCTTGAATTATGATCTGGGAAAACCAAAACTTGCCATAACCTACTTTAAAGAATCGGTTGTGCGATTTCGTGAACAGGATGACCCGGTCGGTGCCGCTGAGGCAAAAGTCTGGCAGTCAGTTGGCTTGCGGATGATGGGAAAACCTCGAGAAGCGCTGGTTCTGGCTGCAGCCGGGCTTGTCGAATTGGAAGACCTGAAAGCGGATACTCGAATTACAGCCTGGGCCATTAGACAGCGTGGACAGGCTAATTGGACCATGGGGAATACGGCGGAGGCGCTGCTGGATTTGCGTCAAGCCTTAAATCTGTTTGAGGTGCTGGCCGATCCCTATTTGGAAGGTTTGTGCCATCACGATGTTGGTATCTGCTTAGTTGCGCAGGGAAACATTAGCGGCGCCGAACACCATTATAAACAAGAATTACGTATCTGGGAGTTATTGGGCAATGCTAACGATATGGCCAATGCTTTGAATAGTTTGGGGGTATCGCTCCATATCGTGGGACGCTATGAGGAAGCGCTGAAATACTTTGGCGATAGCCTGGGAATTGCGCTGCAGATTGGCGCAACCCGCCGGGCGGCTTTTGCTCAAGCCGGGATTGGGGACGTTACTTTAGACCGGCAGGAATACGATCAGGCGCTTGAAGCTTACGCGATGTCAACTGAATTAGCTCGGGAAGCGAGCGTGCAGTCGCTAGAGATTTACAATCGAGTCAAAGTGGGCGAATGCTTGTTCCAACAGAATGACTTGATCGAGGCTCAAAATATGGGGGCGACAGCCCGAGAAATTGCGGCTGAAGGCGGGCTGAGCTTTGAAAAGGGACTGGCTTGCTTGCTCCAGGCCAAGATATACACCCGTCAGGGGGAATACGCCAGGAGTTTTGACTTGTTCGCCGAAGCTTCAGCCTCCTTTGCCAGAAGTTACGTGTTGGAGCGGTGCAAAGTTTTACTTTGGTGGAGTTACAGCCTACTGCTCGATCTACGCAGCTCGGCCGCATTTGAGCAGTTACAGGCAGCGATGAGTTTAACCCTGACCCTGGGCGAACTGTTGCCTAGCTTAGCCAAAACTCTGGATGAAACGAAAGATCTATTGCTGCACTTCTTGAATGGGCCGGATATTCCAGAAAACGTGCAGGATAATATCAGGTTTTTGTTGCGGCAAAGTCACGAAGACGTCAACGCCAGCAGGCCGGGCCTGCAGGTCTACATCTTTGGCTCGCCAACCCTGGTCGTGGCCGGCCGGTCCAAACGCTTTAGCCAGCGTGGTGGAATGCGCAAGCTGCCGGAGTTTTTGGCCTATTTTCTGCTCGAGGGTCAGAGCGGCGGCTGCCGCTGGGGTGAGGTCAGCGCGGCCATCTGGCCTGACTTGAACTCAAACCGGGCCTCGAGCAACTTTCACCAGCATCTCAAACGGCTGCGTGAAATGATTTTTGATGACCAGGAGACTATCCTGGTCCAAGATGACCACTATCAGGTCAACCCCCACTGCTTAACCTGGTGCGATGCTTTGGCTTTTGACCGGTTGTTCGAGCGGATGGCCAAGCTGGCCCCGCCGGCGGCGCTGCCCCTGCAGCTCGAGCTGATTGGGCTGTACCGGGGTGACTTCCTGGCCGGCTTCGAGCTGGAAGAGTGGGGCCGCGGGCGGCAGGCTGCCTATGAAACCAGGTTTTTGCAGGTCGTGGAGCTGGCCGGCGAGCACTTGCTGCAAAGCGGTGAGGCCCAGGAGGCTCTAAGCATTATTGACAAGGGGTTGGCCCAAGATTATTTTCGAGAAAGGCTACACCGGGCTGCCTTCAAAGCTTATGCTCAATTGGGACTGTTTGACCACCTGGCCGCCCATTATGCTGAGCTGTGCGCTACGTTTGACCGGGAATTTGGCGCCCCGCCGGAACCGGCCACGGCAGCGCTCTACGGGCAGCTAATGGAAGATCGGAAAGCGGTGGTCGTGTGACGGCCGGGTGAGCTCAACATGTCCCTAAATCCGGATACGCGCTCGAAGCCGCTCCATTTGCCTGATCGGCAGGTTTCGGTTATAGTCTAGCCATTGTTCGACCCGCCCAACGCGCGATGAATCTTGGCCTTGTTTTGCCACAACAGCCTCGACTCCGGAGCTCGACGCCATATCTTGTGCTGCCGGGACAGAGCTCCACCCGACTCCGATGACGTTCCCCATAGATTGACGACCACGAAATCTATTCTCAACCGTCTGGAAATATAAATTTAATAACACAACCTGTTGAGAAACTTTAAATTTCTGGCCGGCATGAAGATCTGTCAGGTCTTTATTGGCTGAGTTTGCTCTTGAGCGCGTTTTGCTTGCGCAGAATCCACGATGCTGTTCATCGGGGGCAGAACGGCAGTCAGGGCTAGCCTTGGTGAGTGGAGACCGCCGCCGGGCTTCTACGGCAATCTCAGGTTAACATAAACCCTCGTCATCGATTATTCTATCACCCTGCTCTGGTAAGGCCGTCGTCGGCTTTTTCACTGCGGGGTTTTTTCTTTCGCATAGTCAAACTGAGAAGTATAAGAGATCATTTGATACTCTAAATAACGTCATCCAATTTTCATGGTGAAAGGGACTTCACCAGTAACGAAAGGGAGTTCAGCAATGTTACCAAAGTTTAGAACTACGGCTACCGGATTGTTCAGCAATCCCATTAACGTACGTATTGTGATCGTCCTGGTGACGCTTGCACTTGCCGCTTTAACCGGGGGCGCCCCAAACGATGGCGGCGGTTGAGATTTAGCTCCAGCAAACTCATAATATCAGGAATAAAACCCATGACATTCAAATCGACACTAAACCGACCTGCCATCTCCGATGTTTTGATCAGGGCCAGCGCCAATGTGGCGTTTCGGACAAAGCTGCTAAGCGATCCC
>JBFGLD010000489.1:0-5264 GCA_041576335.1 Anaerolineae bacterium
CGATCAGCGCCTGTTGTTATTTGCCTATCCTATCAACTTGGCATTTCAGGCTTATCCAAAAAACGTTGCGTTTGCCGCGATGATTAAACTTGAAAAAGTAGCCTATCCGGCACAAAGCTCGGCCGGTGAAGCGCTTCCGATCGCGCTCTCCTGGCAAGCTCTTCAGCCGGTGGCGGAAAATTATCACGTATTTATTCACCTTTTAGATAAGAACGGCCAATTATTGGCGCAGGCCGATGGCCAGCCGGCCCAGTGGACCCGCCCAACCTCGTCGTGGGGTGTTGGCGAGGACATAATCGATCGGCATGGGTTGTGGATTCCGGTTGAAACAGGACCGGGTATATACGAGCTGTTAGTGGGCTTATACCGGCCAAGCGAGGGGCAGCGTTTGATTCTGGCAAATGGCGAAGATGCTGTCAAATTTGAGGTGAGGATAGAATAGAAACCACGGTAAGTCTTAGGCCTGGTCGTACAAATCCCGGTGCGGTAGCCCGGCAAAGGTATGGCTGTTAGCTCACAGAGCATCCCTCACGGCAGCTACAATTTCATCGATCGGGGCCATGACCAGCAATTTCCCTTCGACGCGCGGCTCCAGTACCGTCACGCCCCACTGCCGCAAGATATCGATACTATGGGCAACTTGGGGATGATTCCCCAGTTCCGGATTCATTGACGGGACAACGATAACCGGCCATTTGGCGCCAATTGCCTCGGCTACTAATGAGTGGGGTAAAGTATCTGCGATACCGTGACTGATTTTATTGAGCGTATTAAAGGTAGCCGGTGCAATTAACGTTAAACCTGGTTGGCGGCCGTTCACCAGAAGCGGATCAAAATAGCTGTCAATTAATTTATGACCCTGCTGATCGGCCAGGCGATAGGGACTGATGATGTTTTGAGCCCCATCGGTCAACAGCGTGTATATTGACAGGTTAATCTGAGTCAAAGCCTCTAATAAATCGGGGGTAAAACAAGCTGAACTGGCTCCAGACACAACAAGATAAACAGCTTTGATCGGTGCCATTGTCAACCCTCCTTATAAGTTCAACGCTCCGTCGCCACCAAAATTGCCTTGGCGGCCCGATAGCCTAAATTATATTCATTATCACCGATGTTTAAAGTTAAGGGGCCATCAAACGGGGCACAGGCAATCAGGGTAATCCTTGTGCCCGGATAGAGCCCCAATTCGCCCAAGTAGCGCAGCAGTTCAGGATCATCATCATCCACCTCAACAACCACAAGCTCGTTATTGACTTGCATATCAACCAAACGCCCGCTGTTAGGTTTGGAAACAATGCCGGAGCGCGAGGGGATGGGCGCACCATGCGGGTCAAATTGAGGATCGCCCAAGGCGGCCGCCATCCGATCTTCGAGATCTTCACTAATGACGTGCTCAAGCTTCTCTGCCTCCTCATGAACCCGATCCCAAGGCACTCCTAAAGCTTCGGCTAAATACAGCTCAATGAGACGATGATGCCGGACAATTTCCAAGGCCAACTTTTCACCGGTTGCCGTAAATTTAACCCCGCGGTAAGGTTCATAATCCAGTAGATTCAGCTCGGCTAATTTCTTACACATATTAGTTACCGAGGCCGGCGCCACCCCCATATAATCAGCCAGTGCCGACGTTGGCACCTGAACATTTCGTTCGTGCAGTTTATATATAGCTTTCAAATAATCTTCCATCGCCTGGCTAATCGTATGACGGTTCAAGATCCTTACCTCTCTGGCATACTAAATACAAAACTACGACAAAAATAGGCTGACAAGGCATCTACTTGATTGGTCACTGCCGATTGATGTAGGATGAGATGGAATGGCGAGATTAAAGAGCGGGCACTACAGATTTATGTAGACCGCCGCGCCGCGTCATCCAAATTCTACATCACGTAAACCCAAAATACAAGCACGCCTACGATGGGGCAATGACCAGCCAGAATCATCAATTGAAACCAGACTCGTCTATGACATCTCTGGTACGCACGTCGCCTCAAAAGCTGCCGGCGATTTATTTGTACGTCCCGCTTGAAAAAATCATTGACAAACCCTTAGATCCATGCTATGCTCCGTCCGAATTAATACGGGCGTAAGTTCCTACCCGGACATTGCCGGAAATTACTGTTTACAGACAAAAAGTTATACGCCTATTTTAGCCGACAACTAAATAGATTGAGGTAAAATCATGTCGGATAAACCCGTAATCAATTTCACCCGCGGCGTTCCAGCCACGGAATCTTTCCCGGTCGAGCAGATTTTAGCTGCTTCAAAGTTGGCTCTGGAGAGGTATGGTTCGACGATCTTGCAGTATGGCCAATCATACGGCTTTTTACCGCTTCGGGAATGGTTAGCTGAGTGGCAAGGAGTTTCGGTAGACCAAGTGCTGACTGGAAACGGCTCTCTTCAAATTATTGAATTTCTATGTTTTCATTTTTTGCAGCCTGGGGATGTCGTTTTCACCGAAGCACCGAGCTATGATCGGACGATCACCTTATTGCGACGACATAAAGCACAGGTGGTGGGGATACCGCTGGAGGCGGATGGTCCCAACATCGAAGCTTTGGAAGCAGCCCTGACGAAACAAATACCAAAATTCTTCTACGTCATCCCTGATTTTCAAAACCCCTCGGGTGCCACCTGTTCGCTGGCAAAAAGAAAAAGGTTGGTAGAACTTGCCAATGAGTACGGCTTCTGGCTGGTAGAGGACGCGCCGTATCGTCCCCTCCGCTTCCGGGGTCAAGCGCAGCCATCCCTGTTTGAATTAGAACCGGAGCGCACTCTGCATATGCTCTCATTCAGCAAACTTATCGGACCCGGCCCTCGGGTTGGAATTCTTTACGGTGCGGCGAACTTACTGCAAGATCTGGCCAAAATCGCCGAAGACACTTATATAACGCCCAGCCTGTTAGCCCACGGAATTGTGTACGAGTTTTGTAATAGCGGCCAGCTACCAGATCAAATTGATAAACTAAAAACACTTTATTCACCGCGATTACAGGCCTGCCTGGATGCAGTGGACCACCACCTGCCAAACTCCAACCCGACCCGACCCGAAGGAGGTTTCTTTCTATCGCTTACGCTGCCGGAGGGCACGACCACGGCTCAGGTTATGGCCCAGGCTAAAAAGCAGAACTTAAATCTGGCCAGCGGGCAGGCATTCTTTCCCGACGGCGGCGGCCAGCGCTTTTTGCGATTACCCTACTGCGCTTTAACTCCAGAGGAAATTGAGGAAGGCGTGCTGCGGTTAGCTACAGCGATTAAAGAAGTTTCGGCACCATAACTTGTCATCTCGGCGTATTGCCAAAAACCGGCGCGCTGTAGGGGTGACGGACACTTGTTGCGCTTCATTATTCATAAACAAAGGTATATTTAATTAATCCAGCTGCCACCTGATTTTCAGTTAGGGCCGGCCGATCGACCGGCTACGGCAGTTCGCCAGTGGCTGACTCCTCATCTTCCGCCTCTTTTTGCGCCCACAGTGTTGGATCTCGACCATACAAATCGATAAGCTCTCGCAAGCGCTCAGTAACCCATCCGTTGAGCGCCTCGGGCCGGTAACGCCAGGCCCAGTTACCACCCAGGGTGGAGGGTTCGTTCATTCGGGCATCGCTATCCAAACTCAGGATGTCCTGCATCGGAAAGACGGCAAAGGCAGCGACCGAGGCCATCGCCGCTCGAATAAAATCCCAGGGAATATCATCATCAGGCCGCGCTAAATAGCGCCGAATTAGATCCTTCTCGTCTGCGGTACGTTCTCGATACCAGCCTTTGGTGGTATCGTTATCGTGAGTGCCGGTATAAACCACACAGTTGCGATGGTAATTATGGGGCAAGAAAGGATTGGTAGCATCGAGTCTACCGGCCTCCTTGCTATCAAAAGCAAATTGTAAAATCTTCATTCCCGGAAATTTAAATTTGTCACGGAGCGCCTCGACCTGTTTGGTGATAACCCCCAAATCCTCGGCCAATATGGGCAACTCGCCCAGAGCGTTGTCGACAGCTTCAAACAGCTCTATGCCAGGGGCTTTGACCCATTTGCCTTTAACAGCCGTTTCTTGGCCGGCGGGAATTTGCCAGTAAGCCTCGAAACCTCGGAAATGGTCAATCCGAATAATATCGACCAGATTTAAGGTCGCCCGAATACGCTCGATCCACCAGCGGTAGCCCTGCCTGGCCATAGCAGCCCAGTCGTATAGCGGATTCCCCCACAGTTGCCCGGTTTCGCTGAAGTAATCCGGGGGAACACCGGCCACAACCGTTGGCTCCCCGTTTTTATCCAGATGAAACAGTTCCCGATTAGCCCAGACATCGACACTATCTGGGGCTACGAAAATCGGGATATCGCCAATAATCTTGATGCCTTGCGCATTGGCATAGCTGCGCAGCGCGGTCCACTGCCGGAAAAAGAAATATTGCCAAACCTTACGAATGGCAACCGTTTCGTCCTGTTTGCTCTGCCAACGGTTAACCGCATTCGGTTGGCGCAGCGCAATATCCTTATCCCAGTAATTGCTCCACATGGCTCCAGAAACGCCGGCCTGTTCAGCTTTCTGATCAAAATGGGCTTTCACCGCCATAAACAGGGCATAATCATCAAGCCAGACATCCTGTTCAGCGCAGAAGGAGGCAAAATCTGATTTTCGTCCGGCATCAGCACTTTCCAAAAAATTGCGCGCTGCTTTTTCTAATATCGGCATTTTCCAGTGGATGACCCAGCCATAGTCAACGGCGTCGATCGGAAATTTTGGCACATTTGCCAGGTCTTGCGGCTCCAAGTCACCCGCCTCAACCAATGTATCCAAGCTAATTAACAACGGATTACCCGCAAACGTCGAAAATGAGGCATACGGCGAATCCCCATAACCGGTTGGCCCCAACGGTAATACTTGCCAAAGGAACTGTTTAGCTTCAACTAAAAAGTCAACAAATTGATAGGCCGCTCGCCCCAAGTCACCGATCCCGTGAGGGCCGGGAAATGAAGTGGGATGCAGTAGAATACCGCTCAAGCGGGTAAAATTCATGATGATTCTCCAAATTATTATGAATTTGGCCACATGTGCCAACCGGCTAACGATTATACATTCTATCCAAGAGAGTGACAAGCATTGCGGATTTGTTTCTGTTTGCCGACGCAGGTGCATTTACGCCCGCCCACCCTCTTTCGTCCATCCGAGTTCTTTCGAAAGCGTAAAAAAGGTGATGTCTGCGGCAGATTGACTCCCTATTTCATTGGATTTCTGGCGATCTACCCGATCATCTTAATAGGC
>JBFGLD010000490.1:0-5251 GCA_041576335.1 Anaerolineae bacterium
CTAACACGTAATTCGTATTTTCATACAGATATTTGGCCCGGTCGGCCAGCCCCGTAACCATTTCCGGGCTGTAAGGGTCGGGCCAAGGGTGACGGTCAATATCCGCAATCGTCGCGTCTTTCAGAGGCGAGTCATAAACGCTGTAGGCATCCAGCATAAATTGCCAGTCAATGCCCCACATGTCGCGGTAGATGTCGTCTCTAATGTCGGTAACGTTGATCCAATGGGGGGCTATCCAGCGGAAATCGACGCCGTAGCGTTGCAGCAACTTTTCATCAGGCACCACGTTTTGCACCATCCGATCCAGAATTTTGTCCTGGTTTTTCATGTCGGGGTCATTGAGATACTCTTTCAGTTTGGCGTAGGTTAGCCGGTGGATTGTGGCTACGTGACTCCCCATATCTATGGGCACACGGTCTGCTTCCTGATGGTTGGTAATCCTCTTAAATCGTTCTCTTGGGGTCATCCGTAATCTCCTCGTATAAGATAGTTACACGGAGTTACACAGAGCCATCACAGAGAAACACAGAGCACTACTAAAAAACTTTGTGTATCTCTGTGCCTTCTCCGCGTTCTCTGTGTTCATGATTTTCATTACGTTACATTTTCAGCCTTTGGGGTTTAGCGGTGTTTCAAAAGTACAACTGGGTAGACTGGGCCAGTCTATAAGTCTAATTTTATCCAGAAATTTGGCCGAAACTGTTAGTCAAACTGCCTGTTTTGACCTATCTAGAAACTGGCCCAGTCTCTTAAAACACGCTCGTAGGGTTTACCGGCCTGGTGGAGTTTCGCTCGACCAGGGTTGCAGGGATCCATTTCATTACGGTTTCAGCATCCGGATTTTTAATGGCGTTCAATAAAACTTCAATGGTGGTATCAACCATGCGGTCTACCGGCTGTCTGACGGTGGTGATAGCGTAGCTCGGCCAGGCGGTCATCTCGATATCGTCAAAGCCAACAATGCCCAACTCATCCGGTATTTTTAGGCCAAGCTCTTTGGCGGCATCTAAGGCCCCCATCGCCGTCAGGTCGCTGGCGCAAAAGATGGCATCCGGCAATGTTTCTGTTTGTAAAAGACGTTTGGCCGCGGCATAGCCGGCTTCGTAGGTGTATTCATTTCCGCTTTCCCGGAAAGCCAGCGTATGACCCCGGGTTTGTAGTTGTTGGCTGAAGCCCTGCTCCCGGTCCCGGTTGGTCGAACTCCCTTCCTCGCCGGCAATGTAGGCCAACCGCTTATAGCCCGCGTCTAACAAAGCATTGGCCACTAATTTGCCCCCGCCTATATTATCGCAGCAAACGGCATTGGCCGTGGTTCCCATCTCGTAGCGATTAAACAGCACGACCGGCGTGCCGATGCGGGCACACTCATCGGCCATTTTGGAGGTGAGGGTCGCCGAGGTAATGATGAGTCCGTCCACATGATATTGCAGCGCTGTGGGCAGGGTCCGTTCAATTTCGTGATCCTGGGCTGCGTTTAACAGCAAAATGGAATATCCCAGGTCCTGTAATTTTTGGGTAAATTCTTTAAATATCTGCGAGTAAAACGGATTGCCAAACCTGACCCGGACGATGCCGATGATTTTGGTCGTGTTTGTAATAAGACTTCTGGCGATGGCATTGGGCCGGTAGCCCAACTGTTCGGCGGCATCCAGAACCTGCTGCCGAACCTGGGCCGACACGCTGGCCCCCGGCGTAAAAGTACGCGATACGGCTGCCTGCGACACGCCGGCCAGCCGGGCCACATCAACTTGAGAGGCTCTGCTCTCTTTTGGTGATGTTTTTTTCATAATTATGCCTTCCGGTAAAATAGGTTTACCGGACAGTAAAGGTATTCATCCTGGGTATCAAAATAAGTTGCCTGTATGATCCCTATTTCACCGCGCCCATCGTCATACCTTGCACAAAATTCTTGCGAATCGTCATAGACAATATGAAGACGGGAATCATCACAATCAGGCCCGTCGCTGACATCCAATCCCAGCGAATTCCCGTTGCGGTGTTGGTGCTTAACAAGCCAATGGTCAAGGTACGAGCTTCCTGTCGGGTCAGAATCAGGGCAAATAGGAATTCATTCCACGTCACAATAAAGGAAAAAACACCAGCGGTAATGATACTGGGCGCAAGCAGCGGCAATGTAATATGACGCAGCGTCTGAAATTCGTTGCAGCCATCAATCAGTGAGGCCTCCTCAATTTCGGTGGGGAGCGCATCGACAAAACCTTTTATCATCCAAATGGAGTAGGGCAGCACAATGGACAGATTGATCCAGATAAGACCAATTCTGGTATCCACCAGCTGCAACTGTCTGAAGAGGGCGAAGAAGGGCAAGACCACGACAACCGGCGGTAAAAATTGGGTGATGAGTACCCAAATAAGCAGCGGTTGTTGTCCTCGAAACGTGTAGCGTGAAAAAGCATAAGCCGCCATCACCGCCAGCGGCATAGCAATCAGCACCGTACTGGTCGAAATAACCAGACTGTTGACTGTAAGTGGACCAAAAGCAAGCGGATCTTGAAATATAGCCCGAAACGAATCGAGCGTAGGGGCGAATCGAAACTCTGTAGAAAACACATAACGTTCCGGCTTAAAGGCCGTCAAAGCAATCCAGAAAATCGGAAAGACCAAAAAAACAATGATAACAACACCGGCCACTATATTGACTAACTTATCAATTTGTTTGCGCTGGTTGCGAGTCATCTAACACCTCCCTTGCCGTATAGGGTTCGGACATAAAAGTAAGCAAAAATCGACATCGCGACAATGAGAACGTAAGAAAGCGCCGAGGCATACCCCATGTCGAGCGTGACAAATGCGGTTTGATAAACGTAGTAATTTAGCGTTTGGGTCGCTCGACCAGGGCCGCCACCGGTCATCGTCACCACCTGATCAAACATTTTGAACGAGAAGATCGTTTTAAGCAGGGTAGCAATGATAATGACGGGGCTGAGCAGGGGAAGCGTTATATGGCGGAAGAGCTGCCAGTTGGTCGCCCCTTCCACTTTTGCCGACTCGAAAATATCGGAGGGAATAGCGTTGAGCGCCCCGATAAACATCAGGGCGATTAACGGAGCCCACCCATACGTTTCCGTCATCGATAGCCAGAATAAAGCCCAAAAGCTGTTGGCCAACCAGACCAAATCGGCCGAAAATGGCCAGATGAAATCAATCATCTGGTCGAGGATACCATATTCAGGATTAAGCATGAAGCGGAAGGTGTAACCTTTGAGCGCCGGGCTGACGGCAAAAGGAAAAATCAGCAAGGTTGTGATAAACATGTTGAAGCGGCCTGGTCTCTGCAAAATTAGGGCTATGCCTAGGCCGATGAGTATCGTTAGACCAACGGAAATGATCGTAAAGATGATCGTAACCTGAATACTGTTTAGAAAAAAACGATCATCAAAAACGCGGGCATAATTATTGAACCAAATAAATTTGCCAGGGGTAGGCGACCGCGACAACTGCCAGCGGCGAAAACTAGAATTGAGCGCAAACAACAGAGGATACGTTGAAGTCGCGGCGATGACCAGCATGGCCGGTGCGAGCAAAGTAAATATGACAGATTTTCGGCGCATCAAATTTCTCCCCTCGGGGTGTCAACTTTTCATTGTTGAACACCCGTCCAAGTCCCACCATGATTGTAAATGAGGCGGAGCATAAGCTAGCTCCACCTCATTTAATCATCACCCGAAAGACCGCTTAATCAGTCGTAGTAACCATTACGTTCCATGACAGCAGCAACATCTTCCGCTGCTTGGTCAAGCGTGGTCTGAACATCGACCCCATTGGCCGCCATATCGTTGATGGCAACTTCAAGAATGGAAACGATCTCCGGCCATTCTGGCAGCAGCGGTTGGGAACGCGCATCTTCAAGCACTTTCGCGCCCACAGCCTGCAAGCCACCGTGGACTTCATTCACTTCCTCGTCAGCCAACACGCTCAAACGCACAGCCACGTTCGTATCCAGTGCGGGATCGTCGGCAGCAAGAACGACTTCCTTCTCTATATCCGCGTTCAAGAAAAATTTCATGTATTCCCAGGCTGCATCTTTGTTCCGGGAAAATTTGTTAATACCCACCGGCCAGATGTAGCCGTAAGAGGAGGGGCCTTTGCCTTCCCAGCCGGGAACCGGAGCAAAGCCGGCGTTTTCACACACTTCTGCCGGATTGTTTTCACAGTCGGTGCCACGGCTGTACATCCACCACCAACCGATGAACATGGCCGCCCGGCCTTGGTTGTACTCGGCATTGGCTTCCTGCTCAGCAAAGGCTACAGAGCCAGCGCCCGTGTATCCTTTGTTAAGAAAGTCTATGTAGCGTTGAGTGGCTTCAACACCCAGTTCGTTATTAAAGACTGGGTTGAAGTCTTCATCAAAAATCTCGCCGCCGTTTGACCAAAGTAAACTTTCCCAAACGAACATATTCTGACCAGCATTGATGCCGTAATACATAGAAATCGGTTTAATCGAGCTTCCTTCTGCGTCGGTTAAGCCTGCCGCTTCAATTGCATCAGCGGCCGCTTCGAGTTCTGCCCAAGTCGTCGGAACTTCAAGTCCAAGGTCAGCAAAAATATCCTCTCGATAGAACATCATAAAGGGATGACCACGCAGGGGTAGACCATACTGAACGCCGCTGAGGTAACCTTTACCGGCATTCAAGTAGGAGGGCGGGTAATTTTCCAGATCCCAACCGTCCCGTTCGATGTAACCATCTAGGGGTTCCAGGTAATTTTCGATGCTGGGCCCCCAAGCATCTACATAGGCAATTACGTCGAAGGCAGGTGAGCCGGCGGTTACTTCGGCAATAATTTTGCTTTGGAATTCACCAAAGGGGGCATCGCCCCAATTAACGGTGATGCCGGTTAGCTCGGTAAATTCCTCCGAACGCTTGTTGAGCGCAGCAAATTGAGGCGCAGTGGCGCAGCAGATCAGGAAGTTGAGTTCTGTACCCTCATAAGGCTTGCCCGGTTTCAAGCCGTAGGGCAGCGCTTCCATGGCTTCCTCTTCTCGTTCAACCACTACAGTTTCAATAACTGTCACTTCCTTTTCGACTTCAACCTCAACCGTTTCAACCACGGTGACCTCTTTTTCCGTCTCAACAACCACGGTTTCAACCACTGTGACAGTTTCAGGTTGACCACAGGCCGTGCCAATTATGGCCAAGATTGCCAACGAGGCCACTAGTAGGGGTAATCTTTTTGTATTCTTTTGAAACATTCTTACATCCTCCTAATTTGAGACTAAGATTTGTTTTTA
>JBFGLD010000491.1:0-5247 GCA_041576335.1 Anaerolineae bacterium
AATCGAGATTCTGTTCATGTCGTGTTGATCGGTTTCGGTATGGCCTGATTGATTATTTCCTTACCCTATTTGTGATGTTGGCGTGTGGAGACGCTGCGTGCAGCGTCTCTACGGTATCAGACGCTGTGTGCGGCGTTTCTACGCTATTCAGACGCTGCCGTGCGGCGTCTCTACCGGCATGCCTGCGCTAGGGCGTCACGGTATACAGATCAAGGCTGACCGTCAACGGTGTTGCCTCGGTATGGATTGACTTCAAGAGCACCGATGTATTGGTGGCCAGTGTTTCGATCTGGGTGGGATCAGACGCATCGACAATGTTGTATTCGGCATAGATAAAGTATTCGATACCGCTTGGCGAGCTGGGCAGATTGTATAAGTTGAACTGGCCGTTTTGGACCGTAAAGGTTTCAAACAGCTCACCCCCCTCGCTGTAGGCCCAAACCTTAACCCCGGCAATTTTCTCATTCGTACCGCCCAGCCGGTGCAGGGTGACCGTCCCTTTGATCAGGCTCGTCACCGGGCTGGGCGGCGGCTGCGTCGTACAGGAGGTCAACTGGACGTCGTCGAAGAAGAACTGGCTGTCGTGACAGGTCGGTTTGAAGGGCGGGCAGCCTTCCTGAGCGTTACTATTGTTGTAGAAGTAGACGTACAGCGGTTGACCGGTGTAATCTTCCAGATTAACCGATGGCAGCAGGGGCAAGTCGACGTTCACCGACTGCCAGTTAGTCGTACCAATCCCTTGCGCCACCAGGGTGGGCGTCGTAATTTGAGAAGCGACATTCGGCGCCGTGGCCACCACTGCATAAAATCTGTCGTTGGGATCGTCATCGCCCAGAGCGTCGACTTCCCTGAATAAGTTCAGGCTGAACTTCGTGGTCGACGAAATGACCCAATCCGGCATGGTGAATTGCTGGTGGAAGAAAGGATTGTTAAAGTTCCCTTCAAAAGTGGGCGCTCTCAGGGTTGTGCTGCCGCTGGGCGCACCCGGATCGTTGAAGAGCGACACGTTTTCCTCGGGCGGCAGGAACCACTTCTGGGGCGGGGCCGTTTCAAAACTCGTTTCCTGCAGCAGGCCCGTACAAACGGTTAAACCGGGCGGCGGCTCTACGACCGGTACGCCCACCGCTTCAGGACAACTGGACGGGTCGGTGTAGCTGAAATTATCAAATCGTGATAGGCGCTTGGTATTATTGGTGTAAGAGGCATTGAACAAGCCTACGTACACCTGGGCATCCATAGCTACGGTGGCTGACGTGTAGAACGTCCAGTCCGTCGCCGTCGGGGCAATGCCGCTGTTATTTTCCAGGTAGTAGTAGAAGTTAAAGGTGTTACTCCCCGGTTCGCGTACGACGCGCAGCCAGACCGGCCCCTGGGTATTGATATTGACTAACTCGCTGGCCACCCAGTTACCGGCACTGCCCCCGTAGCTGGTTCTGAGCAGCGACTGGATGCGATGTTGTGACGCGCTGGGATTCCAGGCCAAATTATACTCGATTTTCATAGACCGTGGATCGAGTGAATTACGAATTGAGATACCGCCTTTAGCGCTGTCAGTACCCTGCGGCGCTTCCAGTACTTTTACGCTGACATCCAAACCGGCCGTGGTAGTGACGGGCTGATTTCGATACAGCAGTAAATGTCCTCGACTACTGTCGTCGTCATTTGTGCCGGCAGTACTTCTACCATCACTGTTTAATCTTAAGACCCCGCCCGAAACCGTGGCCGAGGAGTCGGCGTCGGTATCAGGACCGTAGCGTCGAGTGCTCCACTGGCCGCTTAACGGCGCCGAGTTGAAGTTATCGGTAATCGGCGGCGGGTTGCAGCTGACCGTAAACAGCAGCGAGTCAATATTATTGGTCTCGCTGTTTTCGGCCTTGATAAAGTCGGAGGTGTCGGCATAGCCGTACAGTTCCTGGTCGCCGTACTCGCCGATGAAGAAATCGTGGGTCACGGTAAAGGTGTAGCCCGGCTGGCCGTTCGGCGCCACCGAGTTTTCCCACAGCTTCACGTCACCGGGGAAATTGAACTGGCCGGGCACGAAGCTGGGCACCAACGGCGACGGGTTCAGATAGAGATCAATGTCGAAGTAGCGGGAAATCGTGACCGGTTTCAAATTCTCGATGGTGACGGTCACCGGCACGGAGCTGTTAACCTGGGCGTTCGTCGGCACATCAATCTTGGTAATAGCCAGATCGGCCGAGTCGATGGTTAATTCGGTGAAGGCCAGTCGATCACCGGCCAGCGATTCGGAATACATTTCGTACGGTACGCCGTAACAGCTGCAGGTATCGGGTTTGGTGAAATCGGGCGGCGGACTGGCCGGCAAATCTTTCAGGCTGTATTCTCGCTCGGCCCGACCGTCACCGTCGGTGATGAAGCTGAAGAGCAGCTTGCCAAAACTGTTCGGATCGCCAACCGTCTTACCGTAGTAAACTCGATAGCTGGAGTTGGGCGAGTGGTTGGTAATGCGCACGGTTATCGTTGCATCCGGCAGGGCCGTACTTCCTTCCAGCACCTGGATCACCGGCACCGGCACCACGGTGACTTGCCGCGATGCCTGAAATACGCTGCCCGCATTGACGAACGACTCGATGTCGACCGTCGTCGGGCTGCCTACGGCCGCGGATATGGGGATGCGATAGTTAACCGTGGCCGTACCGCTGCCGCCCGTATTAAATGTATCGCTGCTGTTCGACGTCGGCACCCGTTGGTTATCAAACTCCAGATAATGTTCGGTATTGGCCGGATGTTTGTGAACTTTGATCATGATTAAAGAGTCGATGGGCCAGGTATAGCCGCCATCGACGGTAATGAAAGGTCCATCCGGCGTACTCACTGTGAAATTTTTCGAAGCAATGACTTTGGCCAGATTACCGATCGGATGTGATCTAATGACGTAATTGCCGTCAGCCCAGCTTAGATTATCCTCGGGGATAGGTACCGCGATGCGACTGGTATAATCGCCGCTCGCATCCGTGGTGACATTGCGCGCTTCCAGAACGCCGCCGGCGGAGGGACCGATGAGAATATCGTAACTGGTAAAGGGTGTATGCCCGGTCAGGAAGAAATAGATTGTCTCGCCCTGGGCAAAGGTTGTCAGCCCCTGCTCAATCACAATTTTGGGATCGTTGAAATAAATATCGGTGATCGCGTAGGGTTCGGAGCCGCCGACTTTACGAGACTGAATGCGGCAGGGGCTGCCGCCCGGCGGACACTTGCCGGCCACGGGGGGAACCGTCCAATTATATTCGATCGGCGGCGAGTCGACGTTGAAGTTTGAGGCAATGAGAATTTCATCCGGTCCGCCATAGTCAAAGTAGAGGTCAAACGGCTGGTCGGGTACCTGGTGATTTATGAGTTGGATTGTGATATCGGAGTTAATGGCCCAGATGTCGCCGCCAACAACGTCAATCAGGGGGATTGAGCCGGCCTTAACCGTAATAAGGTTTTCGTAAGTGGCCACGGGCGTCGTTTGGCTAAAAACGGTGGAATAAAGTACATATTTTCCTTCGGGCACATTTCCACCGACCCGACAATCATGGGTACCGGTACCGGTCGCATCAACCTTAACCGTGACGGTATCCAAATCAGGACAAATAACGAAATCTTGACTGGTCACATCGTTTTTTAGGTGAACGGAGTAGGTCAGGCTGGCCGTATGTTTGAGCAAGCGAACCGTCAAATCGAAATTTTGAAACACCTCGAGCCCACTAAGTGACTCGATCTTGGCGGCCCCGGTGCCGGGCGGGATCCCGCTGCCGTCGATATCGACAGTGGGCAAAGGCGGCGGCGGCACAGCCCCCAACGACTCGTCCAGCCCTTCGTTCTGCATCTGCACCTCGCCCTCAAGGCGAATTGAGTTGCCGCCCATCACAAAATCGAAGATGGGATCGATCATTTCGATATTGTAATAGGTGCTGATCGTGACGTTAAGGCCCTGTTCGCCGGGATGATTATCTTGTTCTTGAACGCCATCGATCGGATCGTCGATAAACTGACCCCGCACCAAAACGCCAAAAGCGCCGGGTGTATCGGCACAGCTAAAAAACGTGCCTCCTGTTCCCGTACACTCTTCGGCGATAGCTAACGTTCGACCCCGCCGGAGCGCCACTTCCTGAACGGCTAAGGCTCTATCCTGCGGGTCGCACAACCATGGCGTATCTTCGTCGGGGTCGCCTTGGGGAACGAAACAGCCTGAACTCGCCGGCGACGTCACATATGGCCTCCCGGTAACGGCGTAGCGGGCTGCTTCTCTGGCTGCATTTTGAACCGTAATCGCCGCCCAAATGATGCGGCTGGCTTCAACTACGCCCAAAAGCAGCAGCAGCAGCAGAGGTAAAACGAGGGCAAATTCTGTCAATGCCTGGCCACTTTGTCTTTTTCGTAACACAACTCTACTCCTTCGCACAAGTACAGATGAATGAATCCATTTGGAATTGACTTCTCACTATAGAGTCCTGGTTCTGTACTAAAAGATACGGGCGAAGCGATACAAGTTTAAGTTTTTCAGTAATATTATCGGTCCAATTCAATCTTCTCTTGAATTTAAAGGGACCGTAATATAAAAATTATAGGGTCTGCGCCAAGAGGGGTCAATGTGACAAAAAGGCTATCGGCGCTAAATAAAAAACTCACCGCAGCTTAGCCAAGGGTGAGTTAGGACCTCCGTTAAAGAAATCTCGGAGAGTTGAGTATGAGCCACATGCCTCTCTATTACCGGTTACGACGCCAACGGAAGCCAGAATTCGATGCGAGTACCTCTACCCAGGGCACTGTCGATCTTTAGCTCGCCACCCAACATTTGAGTTCGCTCTATCATGGTGCTCAGGCCGATGGTTTTACGCTGCAAGGAAGCACTCATCGCCGCCTCCACTTCAAAACCGCTGCCATCATCTTCAACGGAAACGTTGACCTTATTATCAGAAACATCCATCGTTACCTGCACGTGGGTGGCTTGAGCGTGATCACGAATATTGGTGAATAACTGCTGAACGATGCGAAAAATAGTAACCTCAGTGTATGCCGGCAGACGCTGATCCCGCCCACTAATCGTTAAGTTGCAGGCAATGCCGGTTTTTTGCTCATAATCCTCGATGCTCTTTTTTAAGGTGGGGGTCAGGCCCAGGTCATCCAGCATCATTGGGCGAAGATCGAAGATAAACTCCCGCACCTTTTGAAAGGTAGCCGTCACCGCATTTTTCAGTTCGGTAAGTTCGCTGCGAGCCCTGGCCGGATCCGAGTCGAAGA
>JBFGLD010000492.1:0-5247 GCA_041576335.1 Anaerolineae bacterium
CCGAGGCCGAAGCCCCGACTGCCGAAGCATCCGCCGCTGAAGAGGACGAACCCGATTGGGTCGCCAGCTTACGCCAGTCCGAGACAGAAGCCCCAACTGCCGAAGCATCCGCCGCTGAAGAGGACGAACCCGATTGGGTCACCAGCTTACGCCGGTCCGAAGGGCTTGCCCAGGCGGAAGATGAAACATCTCCCCGGGACACCGACGAATCTCAAGAATCGATTACGCCCGCAGCTGAAGCTGTTTCTGAAGAAGAATCTGACTTACTTCCATGGCTGAGAACTGAATCAAACAAGGATATCGACGAGTCCGCTGAATCAGATACCAATTTCTTGGATACAGAAGAGCCACCTCTACCTGATTGGCTGGCGGATGCCTCAGCGGGTGAGGAGGCATCAGAGTCTGACGACTCAGATGATACATCCAAAAAAAAACAAAAGTAACTAAAGCATCACCAGCAAATCTGGTCAGCGTCCCGGATCCCGAAATAGGGCAGCACACAGTAATTGAAACTGACTCTACCACTGACCCGGCCATAGATAAAGAATCTAAGGATGAGGAGCTACTCGCCGCCCAAGATTGGCAGAGTGGCTTGCAAAAAGCAGCAGTAGCGGTTATAGCCACGCTTCCTTCAGACCAAGCAGACACAATAGAACCACTTACTGCAGATGTCCAAGCTCCTATGGAAACGTCCGCAGACGTTTCCGAAATTGACCCAGCTGTATCCCCAGAGACTACAGCACCGCAGGAGAAGCGGTCGCAGGTTGTAGAGGAGGTCGAATCCCCCGGTTTGCAGAAGAGTGGTACAGGGCCAGTTGAAGAGATGGTTACCTCTTCTTCGTCCGAACCCACATCGGCTTCAGATGAAACAACGCAAAGACAATTACCAATCCCGCAATGGCTGGACTCACTAAGACCTACCGACTCCAAAATCAATAAGGCAGCTCTTGAAGATAGTCAGGCGAGCGAGTCAACAGGCGTTATGACTGGTCTAACAACGCTTTTTCCTCCCGAAAAATTGCCGACCGCCGCGCCTACTCCTGCCGAAACCCAGCCGGATGCGCTTCTTAGAGCGGCCCGTGAGTTTCACGCAATTGCCACCCAGCCCCCCACATCGGCGGCCTTTCCGGCCGTCCTAACTGAGCCAATGCAACTGGTTGGGAACATCCCCCGGGCAGTATTGTATTTGCTCTTTATCGTCTTGGTCGCCTTACCTCTGCTGCCTGGTCTGCGCGCTGCTGACACGGGTCGAGAGACTCCGTGGACAGAGCCAGGTGAACAATTTAGCGAAGAATTAGGAAAGCAGCGTCGCCTTTTAGTTAGCGAGGAACTGGGCATTATCGACCTACAGCAGCCGGGAGCCGTGGCCATCGTATCCATCGACTATAGTGCGGCAACCGCGGGTGAGATGCAACCGATCGCCGAAGCCATCGTTGGCCGGCTTGCGGGCCAAAACATGAGAATCATTTTTGTCAGCCTTGAACCGGAAGGCGCGGCGTTGGCCCAACAGACGATAGACAAATTCTTGACCCAGCGTAAGGAAGCCTATGGCCTCAAGATGGTCAATCTGGGCTACCTGCCGGGTCGAGTAGCCGCTATTCGAAAACTAGTCACGGACGCAACCGCATTATCAAGCATTGAAGACTTTAAGGAAGAGTTAACCTTCAGCAGTTCCGAAAGAGCGGAATGGCGTGAACTAAATAACTTAGATCAAGTTGACCTCGTAGTCACCATTACGGATAATCCGGTCACGGCCCGGTGGTGGGTCGAGCAGATGGAACTTGCGGCTCAACCCGAAGCTGCTGAACGCTTATTGTTGGCAGCAGCCAGCGCCACGGCTGGACCATTGGTCCAGCCCTATCGCGATAGTGGTCAACTGGACGGACTAATTGTTGGTATCAACGGAGCCGCTGCCATTGAAGCCGGGCGCAAGGAACAGGGACCTGCCCGGCAGATGCTTGATAGCCAAAGCATTGCCCATTTACTGATAGTCATTCTCATTGCCGCCGGTACCATCGTAGGCTGGATGCCGGCCATTCATGCCGGCGAACTTACCTCCGACGGATCGGATTACGAACCGACTAACTCAGAAGAAGGTGGCCCGCAATAATGGAAACAATTGGTCCGGCCGTCGCTGCCGTTCTAACGCTTATGGTTTTTAGTTACATTCTTGGTGATAACTTTCTTTTTAAGTTGGCCTCCCATATATTTGTGGGGGTAGCCGTAGGGTATGCTATCATCGTTACCACCTATGAGGTTTTTGTTCCGGCCCTGAGGTCAAACCGACTTGAATTGGTCTTGTTCGCGTTACTCCTTGCGACGCTCTTGCTCTTCAAGTTACGCCCAACTCAAAGTGTCATCGCCGGTTCATTCGGCAGTATTTCCCTAGCCTTTGTCCTGGGGGTTGGTGTCGCTCTGGCGGTTGGCGGAGCACTCTTTGGCACAATTCTGCCCCAAACAACAGCCACGATTGTCTCACTTAATCCTAATCATTATCCGGACACGGAACGGGAAGTGGGGCTCGTCATTTGGCTCAACAACATCATCATTGTTCTAGGCACGGTAGGCACTTTATTCTATTTTACATTTGCCGTACGATCACCTGGTCTTCTGGGTGGTCTACGCGAAGGAGTTATCAGATTTTTTGCCGGTATGGGCCGGTTGATGATCATCTTCACCCTGGGCGCCTTGTTTGCCAATACCGTTAGTTCGCGAGTGGCGTTGTTGATATCTCGACTCCAATTCTTGACCGGATTTTTCGGCGGTTAATATGGCAAGCCCTACAGCAAAAATAGAGCGTATTTTGGCGGCGGATTGTGGTAATGTAACCACAACGGTGCTTCTCATCGATTTCGTCCAAGGCCACTATCGCCTTGTCGCCACTGCCCAGGCACCCAGCACTTACGGCTCACCCTGGCAAGACATTACGGTCGGCATCCGTTCAGCCACGCGCCACATCGAAAAGAAAACAGGTCTTGTCTTGCTGGCCCCGGCTGGCTGGCCAATTACGCCTAAAAGTAGTAGCCAACAAGGAACCGATGCCTTTGTTGTCGTTGCCAGTATTGGTCCGCCGCTACCAATCGCCCTGGCCGGTTTGACAAAAGAAATTTCGCTAGCCAGTGCTCGACGCGCAGCAGCTACAACCTATACGTTTATTACGAACGAGCTATCGTTAGATCATGAAGTCGGACCCAACCAACATACCGTCGAGACTCGCCTGCAGGCCCTGCGAGAGGGCCAGCCCGAAATGATTCTATTTGTCGGCGGAGCTGACGGAAGTGTCGAACGCCCGGTAATTGAAATAGCCAATATTATTTCGATGGCTTTGCAAGTTTTGCCTAATACGGATAAACCGTATGTTCTCTTTGGAGGGAATAACGAGGCACGGCCCCATGTATCCAGGATTTTAGGGCCGGTAACTATTCTAAAATTCATCGACAATATCCGGCCCGCTCTAGAAGCCGAAAATCTGACTGCGGCCCAGGCGGAACTGGAGCGTCTTTATATCCAACGCAAAATGTCGCGCCTGCCCGGTTTCGACAAATTGAGGAATTGGTCTCGTTTTTCAATCATTCCCACCAGCCGCTCGTTTGAAAAAGTGATCGCTTATTTAGGCCGGCATCATAATATCAGTGTCATTGCCACCAATATCGGCAGTGGCGCAACCCTAATCTCTACCCAAGCCGGGGGTCAGCAAACGACGACAATTCGGACCGATGCCGGCGTAGGCCATAGTCTGGCCTCTCTCTTGCAAAAGACGCCCCTTGAAAAGTTCCAGCGCTGGCTTCCGTTTGAACTGGACCGGCTGGAACTGCATAACCACCTGCTTAACAAATGTTTGTATCCGGCCAGCTTGCCAACAAGTCAAGAAGATTTGATGATAGAGGGCGCCGTCGCACGAGAGGCACTTCGCTTTGTGGCCCGATATGCCCGCTCGAGCTGGACGCGGCATCCCTCAACCGGCCTGGCCGGAGCACAATGGAATTTACTTATCGGCGCCGGAAAACCTCTGACCGGCACGCCTCATTTCGGATACGCCTGCATTATGCTTTTGGATGGGCTTGAGCCGTGGGGCGTAACGAAACTAGCGCTCGACGCGAGCGGCCTAACCGGTGTGCTGGGATTAATTGCTGCCATCGAGCCAGTGGCTGCCGTTGAGTTAGTCGCGAACGACACCGCCTTTCTAAACTTGGGAACTGCGATTGCGCCCACTGGCCACGGGCAGTTGGATAAGACGGCTTTGAGCCTGACCATGGTCGGCGACGATGAAACGACGCGTGAAATAGAAGTTCCTTATGGCTCCATTAGAATCGTCGACCTGCCTCCCGGAAAAAAGGCCACCGTGGAAATTCGTCCCACCCGCTATTTTGACCTGGGCCTTGGCCAACCGGGTCGAAGCGCAGTTACCGATGTTGAAGGGGGGCTTGTCGGGCTCATTATTGACGCCAGGGGCAGACCCCTGCGGCTGGCCCAAAATGATGCCGTGCGGCAAGAGCGTTTAAGGCAGTGGTTAACCAGTTTTGGCATAAGTTTTGAAAGTAAACTGTATGCGCCTTCCAGAAACCAACATTAATCCTGACACCAAAATCTTGGTCAAAAGAATACTGCCCGTCCCTGGCCAGGTCCTGGTTCAACGAGGGCAGCAGGTACAACCTCTCCAAACCGTGGCTCGGGCCGAGATCCCGCGTCGCTACCGCGTCATCAACATTGCTCGCCTGTTTGGCTCATCGGAGTTGGATAGCCAGGTTCTGCTCAAGCCCATTGGAGCCTACGTGGCGGCTGACGAACCCATTGCAATGCTTAAAGGGAGAGTCCCTTTTCTGCAGCGAACCGCACGGGCGCCCGTGGCGGGTCATATCGCCACTGTCGGCCCCGGTTGGGTCTTACTTGAAACTGAACGAACTACCACCGAGATCCAGGCCTTTGTGAACGGGACTGTAACCGGTACTATTTCTCAAAGAGGTGTCCTCGTCGAGGCCAGGGGAGCCATCATTCGTGCGGCCTGTGGCTTTGGTGGCGAAGCTTACGGGCGGTTGAAGCGGCTGGTTGACTCTCCTTTTGAAACGATGGAAGAAAGTGCGTTGGATGAACACGTTGCCCAAGCAATTGTCATTGGGGGACGTTCGATCAATGAAAATCTGTTACGGCGGGCTGAGGCGATGCATGTTCGAGGCCTTATTGTGGGCAGCATCGATGCCCGACTGCTGGACTTGGAGCCTGCCCCACAGATACGGGTTGTCGCTACCG
>JBFGLD010000493.1:0-5236 GCA_041576335.1 Anaerolineae bacterium
CCTTGGCCGAGAACGGCAAGGTGCTTATTCTCAACCCGGATGGAAGTGAGCGGGCTCGGCTGTCGTTGAACGGCGGTCCTTATAGAACCGCGCCGATCATCGGGGCGGATGGAACCATTTATCTGGCCGGCGAGAGTCTGCGCGTGCATGCCTTAAACCCGAACGGCTCCGCCCGGTGGGAGTTTGCCTTAGCCGGCGCCAACAAATTTTTAGGTGGTGTAGCCCTGGGCCAGGACGGTACGGTCTACGTTGCCGACGAAGGCCGTTCGGTATACGCTCTCAAGGGAACCACTGGCCAAAAACTCTGGCAATTTAAGGTTGAAGGGGATCAACCGGGTACGGTTGTGGCCACACCTACCATTGGACCTGATGGCTCCATTTACATTGTCTCAGGTGGGGCAGGCTCCGCAACAAAGGGGCATTTATTCGCCCTCGATCCGGCTGGGTTCCTAAAGTGGCACTTTATTGCGTCCGCAAACCAACCGTTCAACTTAAGCCCCCTGGTAGCTGCGGACGGAACCATCTACGTCGCCAGCAGCAACAATGTAGTTTACGCCCTAAACCCTGACGGTTCTTTGAAATATCAATTCTCTACGGCGGGCACCATAGCCGGCCAGCCGGCCTTGGCTCATGACGGCAGCCTGTTTGTGGCCGCACAGGACGGTACGCTGTACGGGCTTAACCCGGATGGCTCACTCCGCTTCCAGTTCCAGGCGCCGAGCGGCATGATTGTCACCTCGCCGGTGGTGTCTCCCGATTTCAAGCAAATTTATTTCGCCATTAAAGAACGCAAGCTGTTTGCGGTCGATGCCCTGGCCGGCACCTTCTTATGGCAGCACAACGCCAACGGCGACCTGCTGGCCGGTCCGATGGTCGAAGACAACGGCACCATTCACCTGGGTAATGCCAACGGTCGGTATGTACTGCTTACCCCGGCAGGTGTGCAAGCCTATATGTATCAAGGCTTCGAACCGCTTAACCAGCGCCCCACGCTGGCAGCACACGGAAATGTCTATTTTCGGGCAGGCTCGCAAAAGCTTGAAGCATTGGGCCGGCTGTCCGAGCAGTGGGATGGCCGCCCGGATGTGCAGCCAACCACGGATAAGTGGATGTGGAAACTGGTTAATCCGGTGACCATCGACGTCGGCGCCGACACCCTGCATACGCTTGAGTTACCCGGAGCCGGAGCTCCGGGGATTACCGGTCGCGGGGTCACGGTGGCCGTGTTAGACAGCGGCGTTTATTTCTCCGAAGAAGTTAAAACGGTGCTGGGGCAGCAGGTCACGAATTCATTCAAGGGTCAGGTCGATTTTGTCGGGGATGGCCTCTGCCACGAGGTTGGCACAGGCAAATATAAGGCTTCCATTGTCCAGCACGACGGCTACTGCTGGACCGACCACCTTAAAAGCTATGACGGCTACGGGCACGGATCGCACGTGGCCGGCATCATCTGGAATAACCTCACCGACTACGCCACCACCGTCAAGATGGGCATTGCCCCCGACGCCAACGTGCTGAGCGTCCGCGTTCTGGGCGATGACGGCACCGGCACTTACGAGGACGTCATCCAAGGTATCCAGTACGTGGTGGCCAACAAAAGTACGTTTGGCATTCGGGTTCTCAATATGAGCTTGAGCGCCTACGCCACCACCCCTTACTTCGCCGACCCGATGAACCGGGCGGTCGAAGCGGCCTGGGCCAACGGTATCGTGGTGGTGGCCGCAGCCGGTAACCTCGGCCCCGCTGCCCAGTCGATCACCGTGCCGGGCAACGATCCGTATGTTATTACCGTCGGCGCGGTCAACGGCCGGCGCACGCCCGGCTACTGGGGCAGCGACATACTGCCCGGCTGGTCGGCCACCGGTCCCACCCTGGACGGTTTTGCCAAGCCGGACGTACTGGCCCCCGGCAGCCAGATCATCTCCTTTATGTACAACGATACCAGTAACATGGCCAACTCGTCCAGGCTAGTTCAGCAGCACCCGGATTACTCAGCAACCTCCAGCCTGTTCCGCATGAACGGCACCAGCATGGCCACCGCCGTGACCTCAGGGGTTACGGCCTTGATGCTGCAGACTAACCCTGATTTAACACCGGACCAGGTCAAGTACCGCTTGATGGTCTCGTCGCGGCCGGCGAGCACCGGCGATGATGACCTGGTTTACAATATCTTCCAGCAGGGCATGGGCCGCATCTGGGCTCCAGATGCGGTGCTGGGTGACTTCCCGGCCGATGGCCGGGCCAATTGGGGGATGGACATCAACGCCGACCTGGCCCACGGGCTGGGCTGGATCGATGCCAACGGCGATGGACTGGCCCAAGAGGAAGAATTAGACCCGGCCGAGATGGCTTATCATTACCAGGGCCGATTTGGCCGCATGCTTAGCGACGACGGCCGGGCCTACCTGTATTACCTGGTCGACGACACCGGCGCGACTGTGGCCTTTGGCGCAGCCTGGGTCGATACTTTGCAATGGATTGACAGTGACATGTTAACCAACGCCGGCTTGAGCTGGGCCCAGGGACAGTTGTCCTATCCAACCGGGCTGGCCTGGGCCGGCGGCAAATCCTGGGGCGGCGGCAAATCCTGGGGCGGCGGTAAATCCTGGGGCGGCGGTAAGTCTTGGGGTGGTGGCAAGTCCTGGGGCGGCGGTCACTCCTGGGGTGGTGGTCACTCCTGGGGTGGCGGCCATTCCTGGGGTGGTGGTCACTCCTGGGGCGGTGGTCATTCCTGGGGTGGCGGTCACTCCTGGGGTGGCGGTCACTCCTGGGGCGGTGGTCACTCCTGGGGTGGCAGTGTTTCATCCACTACCTGGGTGGGCGACGATTGGGCTGATGTGGGATCCGTCGTCGTGGCGACGCTGGAACCCACAGCCACGCCGGCAGCAGAATCAAGCTCTGACGTAAATACGGTCCCGGTCGGCGAGTCGCTGCCGCCTGAGCCAGCGGCTACGGCAACGCCGGAACCCACACCCGCGCCAACTCAGGAGACGGCAGCCACCCTAACGCCGGAGCCGACGGCGGTCCCAACTGAAACTCCGCCGGCTGAGCCTACCCCAACGCCGGCTCCGGCCCCAAGCGGGATGAACGTGGCCGACCTGGATGCCGAAACTCAGCTATCCAACAAACAGTGGCGGGCGATCGTCACCATCCGCCTGATCGACTCCAACCGGAGTCCGGTTGCTGGGGCCGCGGTGACGGGCACCTGGAACGGCGGCGACTGGGGCAGCGGCATGTGCACGACCGACAGCCTGGGCCAGTGCACAATTGTCAGCGCCAAGATCAGAAACAACCAAAGTTCCGCCACGTTTACTGTGAACAGCGTCAGCCACGAGTCGCTGAGCTACCAGCCCGAAGCCAACGCCGACCCCGATGGGGACAGCGACGGCACAATGATTGTAGTTAGCAGATAGTCTGATTTGGAAGAGAAATATGAGACTTCGCCTGAAACACCTGATTATCTTACTTACGTTTGTTGTGCTCGGCGGCATCATGTCGTCATCCGTACCGGCCAAAGTATTAAAAGAGGTTTTCGTTGAACCTGATTTGAGGTCGTTCGACAGCGAAACTTTGCCGGTCATCGTTACGGCCGGCGACTCGGCGGCAGCCGCGCAGGCGGTCGAACGCCTGGGCGGGCAGGTCAGCAGCGAGTTGTGGCTGATCGACGCCGTGGCGGCTACCCTGCCGGCCAAGCAACTCGACGCCCTGGCCGCCACGAATGGCATTGTCTCGATTGTTCACAACAAACATATCGGGAACGCCGGCGATCCCCCCGACCGGCCCGGCTGGGTGACCAACCGGCGCGAGAAAAAAGAGTCAATTTACCTAAGCGGGCTAACCCAGCACACCCCGGCCGTCTTTTTGCCGGACGGCGGTTTTGTTTTAGTGGCGGATGGGGGGGCTGCCCAGGGATATAGCAAAATCCGCATCCACAATGCCGACGGCAGCCAACGAGCCGACGTAAAGTTAACCGGTCACTATTTCCATACGCGACCGGCGGTCGCTGCCGATGGCACCATTTTCGTAACCGACGAAGAGCAGGGCGTGCACGCCCTAAACCCGGACGGGGCCCTCCGCTGGAAGTTCAATGCCGGCAGCGGCAACAGATTTCGCAGTGGCGTGACCCTGGGACCAGGAGGGACAGTTTACACCGCAGATGAGGCACGCTGGGTTTATGCCCTTAACCCGACGACCGGTCAAGAACAGTGGCGGCTCAAGGTGGGTAGTGACCAGGCCGGCACAGCAACGTCGACCCCGGCGGTTGCGGCAAACGGCACCATCTACATCGTCTCCGAAGGTCAATCCCCCGTGCCCCAGGGCCGCCTATTCGCCATAAGCCCGACCGGTGTTCTGAAATGGAGCTTCACGGCCGCTTCGAGCCAGTCATTTAAATGGAGCCCGCTCGTCGGGGCCGACGGCACGATTTACGTAGCCAGCAGCCAGAATATGGTTTATGCCCTTAACCCGGCTGACGGGTCACTCAAATACCAGTTCCCCACGGTTGGGACGAATGCCGCCCGGCCGGCCCTGGGTCCCGACGGTGCCCTTTTCGTTCCGGTAAATCCCGGCCAACTGTACGCCCTAAACCCGTTTGGAACGGCGCGCTTCATATTTTTGCCCCCAACTGGCGGTTCCTTTGGTTCCTCGCCGGTCCTGTCAACCGATGGGACCACGCTCTACATCGCCGAGACCCAAGGTACCCTGTACGCGCTGAATGCAACCAGCGGCTTGGAACAGTGGCATTACCGCATGAAGGGCACGATCGAAGCCAGCCCGGCTCTGGACGCCGCCGGCAATATTTTCCTGGGCAGTCGCGGCAAAGACATAATCGGTCTGGCACCCGATGGCCAAGTTATCACCTCGCTGAGAACCGACTTTCAGGTTCACCAAAGTCCAGGTGTCGGTCCGGCGGGCGCTCTCGTCGTTCGCACTGACGACAACAGGGCGGTCAGGCTGGGCTACATGCCTGACTCCTGGGATGGCCGCCAGGATGTGGAAGCCACCGATCTGAGCACCGAGTGGCGGCTGAGCAACCCCGTGGCCATTGACGTCGGCGCCGATAAGCTACACGATAGCCGCTTGCCGGATGACAGCGCCATTAGAGGTAATGGCGTCACGGTAGCCGTCCTCGACAGCGGCGTCTATTTTGACAAAAAAGTTCAAGATATTCTGGATGGCGCCCTGGACCTCCACTTCCTGGGCCAGGCCGACTTTGTGGGCAACGGAATTTGTCCCA
>JBFGLD010000494.1:0-5236 GCA_041576335.1 Anaerolineae bacterium
GGTAAGGCTAACATACAGTTGTAGGGTGGCGTACTTATTGGTAGACATTGTCGATGGTTCCCTACTGGTTCGTGAAAATTACGATCTGATTATAATATGTAAACTTAATATGTAAAGTATAGCATGAGATTCCCAAATTGGGGAGTCATACGCGGAAATTTGCACTCCTTGATTTTGATTGGAGATGCGCCAGGTAAGCGTCAGAAAGGCGTTGGGATTCTACTGCTTTGATTTATACAATTTTCAGCAAAGTGTGGTATGATATGGAGCGAGTCTCAAGTAAAGGATTCTTGGAAAGTGGCGTAATAATATATGAAATACCAAAACTCTTACGAGCTGCGTGTGACTGAAACCGCCCTGATCGAGCGCTGGCAGTGTGGTGATGCTGACGCCTTTGACGAACTATATACTCAGCACTCCCCGGCTATTTATCGCCTGGGATGGGCAATGTTGCAACAAACTCAGGCCGCCGAAGATGTGGTGCAAGAGACGTTTATGCGAGCGCACAAGGCTCGCCAGCGGTTTGATTCAAGCCGGGCCAGCTTTGGAACCTGGCTATATCAGATTGCCTTGAATTACTGTCGCAGCTATCTGAGGCGGAAGCGATTGCTAACCATACCATGGTTGCGCTCGACCGGACAGGCACCAGAGGTGCCGGATGTCCGGCCTGGCCCCGAAAGCCGCGCGTTACGGGGTGAATTTCAGAGAACACTTTGGGAAGCTGTGCAAAGATTGAGCATGCCGCTCAAAGAAGTCGTGACCCTACATTATTATATGGGGATACCGGCTGTAGAAATTGCAGCGATGCTCAAGTGTCCGGAGGGTACAGTCTACTCCCGGTTGCACAACGCCCGTCGCCGTTTAGCCGAATCATTAGCCGAAGAGGGAATAACTGCGCCCGAGGTACTTGAAACTCGAAATGCTCACTAAGCACGTCACGAACAAACTCGAAGCCTATCTTGACTATGGCCTGCCTGCGGACGAACGTCGCCGTATTGAGGAACATCTCGCAACCTGCCCTGCCTGTGCTCATCGCCTTTTTGAGGCGCAGCGGTTGGCAAATGAGCTGGGACCCGTTATGAAAAAGGCCCTGGGTTGGCCGCTCCCCACGCCTGCGCTGCACCACCAAGTGCGCCAAGCGCTCAAATTGAATCCCGAATCGCGACGCCTGTCAATTTTCTGGGCTGCATCGGGACGTTTTCTTAACACCGCAGGTACCCTAGCCGCTGTGGCCGTGTTGTTGGCTGGTGCTTTTGTCGTTATTCAAAGCCAGCTGCGCACGAATGAAGTTGAGCGCGGCCAGCCGGTGAATGAGCATGACACCGTCATCGTTGGCCCTACAAATACGCCGGTCCGCTTCGTTCCGCTCGAGGCGCCTCGAGTTTTTACCGCGAATCTTTCCACGCTTGGCGATCGCTTATCTCAACCTGCTGCCATCTCCACCCTAGAAACCGCACTTGCTGCGCCGACTCGGCAAAAGTTTGAAGCGAACGCTGGAAATGCAGCGATTAGCCAGCAATGGTCGAGTCCCGGCAACTCTACCGAGACTGCTCGGCCGAAAATACCGGGCGGAACAATTGCCTTTAGCGTCTTTGATCTAGGATTGCAGAGATACAGAATTCACCTGATTGAATCAGATGGCACCAACCCTCGCCATTTTCCACTTGACGGAGTCTCCGAACCAGCCCTGCGTCGGACTGCGGACGGCATTCAGCAAGTTGCCTATCGGGGCTGGGGCGAGTCCAGTTCACCGCGTGCCTTGATTGGTAACAGTGCGGGTGGCGATCAGCCGGCTCAATTAACTCACTTTTTTGAAGATGCTCAGCCGGATTGGTCGCCGGTTGAAGAGCGCATCATCTTTGCTTCCCAACGGGAAAGCGACCGGCGCTGGCGATTATATACAGTATGGGCGGACGGTTCGAATGAGAGGGATCTGCGGCGCGAAGGCAAATCACCTACGTTCGCCCCGGATGGCTATCGCTTCGCGTTTGAGAGTTGCGATAGCATTTCGAAAAAACAATGTGGGCTGTGGCTCGGCGATTTGGGAAATAGCGAGTATGGCTCTTATCCTTTTATGCTTGATCCACTAGCCAAATCGCCCGATTGGTCACCTGTGAGTGAAGAAATTGCCTATATGGCCAACCCAAACGGTAACTGGGATGTGTACATGGTTAAGAGTGATGGTCAAAACCTACGCCGTCTCACAGACAACTCCGCCGTCGACGGCTTGCCAACTTGGTCTGCCGATGGCGAATGGCTAGCCTTATTATCTAACCGTAATGGTCATTGGGGGATCTGGCTGCTGCACGTTGCCACAGGGCAGACCAGCGAGATATATTCGTTCTCCGAGCAAGAAACGTTTAGCCTCCCCGAGCAGTCCTCGTTGGCTAGGCGCAACTGGTGGGATGAACAATTAAGTTGGAGTCATTGAACTGCGGCGCCGGCCAAAGATCACCAGACTGTTTAGTTAGCTGCCTCGCATTGCTATGCGCCTGTCCGGCTAGGTAGTCATGCGCTCTCCATGGCTTGTCGTGACTTGTGTATGCCACTGGCGCAATTGGGGTAAGTGTTCTTCGTAGTGCTGCCATGTTTCTTCAGCAATTGTCCGTTGAATGATGCCATCTTCTAACCGCTCCGCCGGAAGCGTGAGGATCGACTCGAGTAGGGCCTCGTGAGCCTCACGAAAGTCGTGGTCAACATCTTCCCAGTCCCACTCTTGGCGCTCATGATAAATTTCCTGGTTTAGCGCGTCTACGTCGGGCATGGCTTTGAGGGGAGTATCCGACTTATGCGCTTCGGCCAGAAGACCGGCGCAGCGCCATTCCCAGGCGGCAAGATGGGCCAATAAGTCTTTGACCGACCAGCCGTTGGGAAACGTAGGCAAGAGCAGTGCAGCCGGCGGTACGCCTCGATACAGGCTTAGAATCTCCTTGTAACCGCGGTCGATATGGTTGAAAATGGATTCGAGCAAGGTTTCCATTCGGTTTAATTCTCCTATGAGTCGTCATCGGCATTGATGATATTTAATCCAATGGTATTGTTCCAAATCTGAGCGAAAAGTCAATTTTTGTTTTCGACTTTGGCGGATTTAGAGTGGGGCTGATTCAGTTGACTATCAAGAGGGGGCGACCGTCACCTGTGAGGCTCCAAATTTGGCCGATTTGCCCAAAAAATTTCGACAAAGCGTGACTGTCACTTTTTAATTATGTCACTTCAATCAACAAGAAAGGCGTAATCAACCGATTACGCCCGTAGCTTGGCCATTCGTGCTTGTTTTAGCGCCGGTTAGTTTAAGATCTTTAATACGGGATCGCCTTGACCCTGTTGGCTGGGAGCATTGGCGACGTTCTGAACCGTTACTGCCGCCGCGATTTTACGGGCGATGGCCCGGATTGACTGCGCCGCCGTCGAGTTAGGATCGCGCACCACGATGGGGCTTCCTTCATCACCGCCGATGCGGACTTCAGGCTCCAGTGGTACCTCGCCCAAAAACTCCACCCCAACCTCTTTAGCCATTGAGGCGCCACCCCCGTGCCCGAAAATATCGTAACGTTTGCCCGTATCGGATGCGACAAAATAGCTCATATTCTCGATAACACCTAAGATCGGCACATTAAGTTGTTCAAACATCTGCACGCCTCGCACCACGTCACTCAAGGCAACTTTCTGCGGCGTGGTCACAATAACAGTGCCCGTCAGGCTCAAGCTTTGGGCCAGACTCAGGCTGGCATCGCCGGTGCCAGGTGGTAGGTCAACCACCAGATAATCGAGATCACCCCATTCAACCTCCTGCAAAAATTGGCGCAGCGCGTTGTGAATCATGGGGCCCCGCCAGATGACGGCCTGGTTAGGGTCAACCAAAAAGCCCATACTCATCAACTTTACGCCATAGGCTTCGAGGGGAAGAATCTTATTATGTTGCCCTCGGGGGCGCTCGTTAACTCCCATCATCATCGGAATATTGGGGCCGTATAAGTCAGCATCCAGCAAGCCGACGCTGGCGCCGTCCAGGGCCAAACTCAGGGCCAGGTTGGCAGACATGGTACTTTTTCCGACACCCCCCTTGCCAGAGGCTACCGCCACGGCATTACGGACGCCGATGTTCATCTTGCTCAGCAAGCGCGAGTCGGCCGGCACCCTGGGTTCAAACTTGACCGTAACCGCATCGACGCCAACAGCTTGTACAGCTTCCGTCACGTCGGCTTTGATCTGCTCCCTGAGTGCGCTGGCCGGTGTCGTCAGGGTTAGGGTGCATATGACGCTGCCTCCTTTAATTTCTATATCTTTTACCAAATTAAGGCTAACGAGGTCTTTTTGGAGGATTGGCTCTATGACACGACTCAAGGCCGTCACCACCTGCTCTCGGGTTATTTGTGACATTAGTAAATGGCTCCTGATTAATTTTTTACGGTTGGGTTACAGTTGTTCTGGAGCGTACTCGATAACAGCAAGCGCCGTCACCGTTTATAAGGTGACCAATACGGGTCACTTCGGCATCGAGCAGGTTTTCAAGGATGATTTGGTCTTGGCTACAAGCCGAACCACACTCCTCGGCTGCGTGCATGATCGGGCAGTTGGCTTCGCGGAGGGTGAATGTGCCGTCTTCGTTAAGGTGCCATGAAGACATGTACCCGTCGGCTTCTCGCAGTTTCGTCAACTGTTCGAGGCGACTTTCGAGGGATTTGCCATTAACCTGGCGCCGATATTTTTCGATGATATGGTCCGAACGTAATTGAAAAATGGCGTCAATGGCCGCGGTTCCATACAACTCCTTGATCGTATCCAGAACATTGAGGGCTAGCTCCTCGTATCGTCGTGGAAAGAAACTGTCGGCTGCTTCACCTAATTGATAAACAAAGCTGGGCCGCCCCATGCCGCGCTGCACCTCTTTGTAAGAAACTAACTGGTCGCGCTCCAACTTGGTCAAGTGGCGGCGTACTGCCACAGCACTGATTCCGAGTAAATCGGCCAATTCGTCGGCGGTCAACTCGCGTTTTTCCTTGAGCAGTGTTAAAATTCGACGACGCGTTGCGGGCATTTGTTTGTTGATGAGAATACTGCTTCCAGTTGCCATAGTCATGATTTTTCCAAACCCCGTGATACTAACCCTTACGCCCGCGGCTAAGGCAGCGAGTCACTAAGAAGAACATCATAAATATCATATTATGGCAAAAATTATAACACAGCCCGCCAAACTTTGCAATCTTTTGCATATTTAATAACCAAATAGTTGACA
>JBFGLD010000495.1:0-5228 GCA_041576335.1 Anaerolineae bacterium
CAGCAAGGCCGGCGGGATAGCCAGGGCCAGGTGGTCGTGGTTCGGCCCAATGGGGCAGCCATCTACGTGGAACGATTCTCGACGACCTTGCAAGCCCCTGATTTTGACTTCCGCATGTTTCCCTTTGATCGGCAACAATTCTTTATTCGCGTCCGCTCTGTTTTTCCGGAGGAGTTCTTCGCTTACACCGACCTGGAAGGGTTCAGCGGGCTCGGCGAACAGCTGGGCGAAGAAGAATGGGTCGTGACCGATTTTGGCACGACCGTTGACACCTCCGACGGCAGCTCACGCTTCTCCTTTGGCTTTGAGGCCAATCGCCATCTCAATTTCTATGTCTTTCGCTTTTTCCTGCCTATCCTGATCATCATCCTCGTCTCCTGGTTGACCTTTTTCCTCAAGGATTACGGCCGGCGGGTAGAAGTGGCCAGTGGCAACCTCTTGATCTTTATCGCCTACAACTTCACGATTGGCGATGAATTGCCCCGGCTGGGATATCTGACCTTGATGGATGTGGTCTTGATCAGTACCTTCGTTGTTACAGCCTTTGTTGTTATTTTTAGCGTTTACCTGAAACGACTGGAGTTGACCGGTCAGGAAGCCAGGGCTCACCGCCTGGACAGATATGTCATCACGGCTTATCCGGTGGCTTACGCCCTGGCTATCGCCCTTGCGATAGTTTTTATCATTTAATTAAACTCAGCCTGCCGACGGTCGTCTCTTACCGTATGGGCGTGGAGTACCCATGCCGGTTAAGCTCAGGTGACACCGACCCGGTACGCGAGTTGTCGGACTGAGGAGACCATTCTGTCTCGCTCAAGTTCGAACTTAATGGCTTAACCAGACCGTGTCGCACAGCCAAGGCGGCAGCCTCGGCTCGATTGGCTGCAGCCAGCTTGGAGAGAATCTCGCTGACGTGATGGCGAACGGTCGAGGGACTGAGGATTAGCCGGTTGGCAATCTCAATATTACTCAGGCCGTCTACAACCAGGGCCAATACATCCCGCTGCCGCTTGGTAAGGTCGTGGCCCAACGCGGGCGACGCGTTAGCTCCCCTGATCAGGGCCTGGGCGGCGGCCGGACCCAGGCTCGGCCGGCCGGCAAACACAGAGCGGATAGCTTGGGCCAGCTCGTCGAGGGTGACCCCCTTATCCAGGTAGCCGATCGCCCCGGCCTGCGTCGCCTGCTGGACGAATTCACGTCCTTGATAGCTGGTCAAGATCAATACCTGCACTTGGGGATACCGTTCGCGGATGGCCCGCGTGGCGGCCACGCCGTTCATACCCGGCATCTTCAAATCCATCACGACGACGTCGGGCCGCAGTTGATCACAAAGTTCAAGAGCTTCCCGGCCGGAATAGGCCTGGCCGACCAGTTCGATATCGTCAAAAGCCAACAGCATAAACTCAATTCCGACATGCAGGATCTGGTGATCATCCACCGCTAATACTCGAATTTGGTTTAACTCCCTCACGTTGTTCCTCCTCCTGGTCACGTCTTTGTTGCTCCGGCCACTTGACCACCAGTTCGGTGCCCTGGCCGGGCTGACTCTTAATACTGAGTACGGCGCCGATGACCTCGGCGCGCTCTCGCATAATCTCTATACCCAGTTGATCGGGCAAAATAGTCTGCGGATCGAAGCCGTCACCATTGTCACTGATCTGAAGCACAACCTGGTCCGGTAAATGCTCTAACATGACCTTAATCCGGCTGGCGTGGGCGTGCTTGGCGGCATTGGTGAGCGCTTCTTGCGCAATGCGGTATAAGGCGAACTGAATCTCAGCGGGCAGACGCCGGTCGCCGACCACCGTTAAGGTCACGGGCGTTTGGGTTCGGCCCCGCGTGCCGTCGGCCAACTGGCGCAGCAGCTCCACCAGCTTTTTCTCGGTCAATCCCGCCGGACGCAGCTCCAGGAGCAGATTGCGCATCTCGGCCAGCGCCGCCCGGGTCATCTGGCGCAGGGCGTTCAAACCGCGGCGCCCCTGCTCGGGGTAGCGGTCCCACAGCCGGGGCAAGGCCTCGGCCAAGGCGTTAGCTGAAAATAATAGCTGGGTCACCGCATCATGCAGCTCTCGCGCCAGGCGATTGCGCTCGGCCGCTGCCGCCGACTGCTCGGCCCGACTCTTTAGCCGGGCATTTTCAACGGCCAGGGCCACTTGACGGCTGAAGGTGGCGGCCAACTCGATCTCCCTAGCCGAACAGAGGCGATGCCGATCATAGTACACCACGAGACCGCCGAACGTGACGCGTTTGATGTGCAGCGGCAGGGCCAAGAGGGTATGATCAGGGTTGATCGGTTCGGTCAGGGGCGGCTGATGCCCAGCCGCCGCAGGCTGGTTGGCTTCAGTGGCACCTGCTTCCGGAACAATCGAACAGGTTACCGGCTGCCCGGTGATGGCGGCCTGTCTCAATGCGTCTCGCACGTTGGTCTGGTTTGGGTGAGCCAGGGCCTCAGCCTTGTCGCCCCGCAGCGCCAGACAGGTGTAGCTCCCATTAACCTCGCGGCGGTAAATAGCACAGGCATCGGTTTGCAGCAGGTGGTTGGCTCGCGTGACAATGTATGCCAATATATCATCCAACCCGTGGTTGGAGTTAAGCAGGGCAACGAAGTCGCCCAAGCTCTCGGAGATACGGCGGCGCTGTTCGGCTTCGCGCAGTTTTTCTTGCGCTAGCTGGTGATGACGGGCGGCCTCAAGGGCGATAGCAACCTGGTTGGCATAAGGCCCCGCCGAACGTGCATGTTTCTTAGTATAGAACCCTGGCACGTGCTTATCCAGGCTCAGCAGGCCGACCGCTCGCTCGTCAAAGAGTAAGGGGACCAGTAGCCGAGTCTGCGACTCGGGCCCAGCCGGCGGGTCGCCGGGGAAGGCAGCCTGGTCGACGTTGTCACGGACGATGAGTGGCGTTCGCCGATCGACCAAGGACCCGTAGAACTCGTTGTCCGCCAGGTCAATGCGCTGACCGGTCAACTCGGGCAAGTTGGGCCAGCCCGCGCCCCCGACGAATTCCATGTGGCCTGACGTAAGCACTAGGATGGAAGCACGGTCATAAGGCACCACCTTTTCCAGCTCATTAAGGGTTAGGCCAAAAATTCGTTCCAGCTTCATCGTTTTCACCAGTAACCGATCAGCATCAATGCTGTCATTAAATGTTAACAAAAAAACGCTTCGCATGCATCGTGCATGTGGAGCGTTTTCTGCCTATCCACCTGGATAGGCTAAAACCCATCCGATTTACAGGTCTAAGAAAAATTGGATTTGTAATCGTAAATTCGAATCACAATTGGCGCTTACTCCAGCAGCCCTTGTTGAACAGCCAGACCAACTGCTTCAGTCCGATTCGACGCGTTGAGCTTGGATAGAATGTTTCGCACATGAAACCTGACTGTATTACGGCTGATGACAAGCTGTTCGGCGATCGCGGCATTTTTCAGCCCCTCAACCATTAGAGCAAGCACCTCTCGTTCCCGGTTGGTCAAACCAGGGTCCAACCGGGGCTGAGCTAACGCTTGCACCAAGAGCTGCGTCGTCTCACTTGCCATTATCGACCGCCCGGCGTGAGCAGCCCGGATAGCTTCCACCAGGTCTGCGGACAGAACCCCCTTCAGTAGGTAGCTGATCGCGCCCGCCTGCAGCGCTTGTCGAACCTGGTCCGGTTCTTGGTAGCTGGTCAGCGCCACAACTTGGACATGTTGAAAGCGTTTGCGAATCGCACGGGTAGCTGCAATGCCATCCATCTTGGGCATCATAATATCCATCAAAACCACATCAGGCTGGAGAAGAGCGCACAGCCGCAGCGCCTGCTCACCGTTGTGGGCTTCACCAATCACTTCGATATCATCTTCTGTTAATAAAAAAAATCTCAAGCCACTTCTGACGACCGCATGATCGTCGACAACCAGTACCCGGATCTGTTTTGGCTCGGTCACGATGCTTGCTCCATTTGCTGCCAAGTTACTTCAATCGTGGTTCCACGACCTGGCCAACTTTCAATGTTCAGGTGAGCGCCAACTCCCATGGCTCGCTCGGCCATGATACTCAGCCCCATAGCCTCCGGAGAAGGAGAATTTCGGTCAAAACCGCACCCATCGTCGACAATTCGAAGCTCGCCCCGAGGGGGTTGGCAGACCAAAATCAAGCGCACCTGGCGGGCCTCCGCGTGTTTGACGATATTGTTGAGCGCTTCCTGGGCAATACGGTACAGCGCAAGCTGTAATTCCGGCTCCAAGACACGACTGCCGTCGGTGGTTAAGGTGATGGGTACTCTGCTCCGATTGCTCATCGCCTGACTCAACTGCTGTAAGAGTTGATCCAACGGCCTCTCGATAATGGCCGCCGGCCGCAGCTCCAACAGCAGCGTCCGCATCTCGGCCAAAGCGCCTTGAGTCAACTGACGCAGTTTCTCCAGACCCCGTAGTCCCTTTGCAGGAGACCGCTCCCAGACTCTGGGCAAACCATCGGCAATCAGGTTGGCCGAAAATAGGGTCTGCGTGACCGCATCGTGCAGTTCTCGGGCTAAGCGGCTCCGTTCGTGAATGGCAGCAGCTTCTTGCTTTTGCTTTTGGAGCCTGGAATTCTCAATCGCTCCGGCTACTTGACCGGCCACGGTTTCAGCCAGGCTAATCTCTTCCGGCGTAAACACGCGCTCAACCTGGCCAGTCACCAGGCTAAGCGTGCCAATGACTTCAGCCTGCGCCAGTAACGGAACAATCATAACGCTGTGTGGCTGACGGGCTTGCCCCAATTCGGGCGCTGGTGCCAAGCCGGGGCTCGTTTGGGCCTGGGAGAAGACTATCGATTGGCGTTCTCTGATCACCTGCTGCCAGAGCGGATCATCCGCGACCGGAAAGACCAGCCCAACCAACTCCGAGGCATTCCACTTCTCTGCCTCGCTGGGGGAATCTAAGGGACCGCGCCGGAAGGAGGCTGCTATCCTCATTTCTGTCCCAGTGTTGTTCAGCAGGTTAATACTGGTGCCGGAAACATCGAACAGGCGGGTGACTGTCCCGGTCACGATTTCCAAGGCCGCCTCAAAATCCAGGACGGTAGCCAGCGTTTGGGCAATGAGGTTGAGCGTGGCTAACTCGACCAAACTTTGTTCCAAGAGTTCATTGGTGTGCTGGAGCGCAATCTCTATTCGCTTGCGCTCGGTGATATCGATATCGGTGCCCACCATACGGATGGCCTGACCCTGCTCATCCCGGATCGCCGTTCCACGCGTGAAAAACCAGC
>JBFGLD010000496.1:0-5224 GCA_041576335.1 Anaerolineae bacterium
GGCCCCATAGTCGGTGACTGCCAGAAAATCTTCAACGGTTTCAGGCAAGATCAAGGTAGAAACGGGAAAATAGAAGGAAACATAATGTTGCCCGTCGTGGGTGATGCCCTGGAAGGTGTAGAAAATCTCGGCATTGGAGATTGGACGAGGTTCTTGAGCGTAGTAGGTCACAAACCGGACGCCGCTCCCGCGTTCAAAGTCAAGATAGGCCAACTGTGCGTAAAATATTTGAGCCGCATCGACCGGCGGCAGAACCGGAATCTCATGGGGAATGTCGAGCGGGCGCTCGACCAGGAGGCTTTTTAACACCTCGATTTGCTCTGCGGCAAAGGGGCTGATTTTCTCAAAATCGGCGATAGGGTAGATTAATAGCCGCGGTTGTAGGTTGGGAATTGCAGCCTGACTGACGTTAGGCCGGTCGAAGATGAAGGCAATATGTTCCGGCACCAGGGCGAAAAAGGGAATATCAGGATGCAGCGTTGTTTCGCCGGGCACGATGTTATCCGAAACTTCGGCGACCAGGGCAGGATCAACGGTAAACGTGACCTGATCGGGGCTTAACCGGATCTCCGTCTCGATCGTTACCACTTCGGGCGGTTTGACCTCGACGATAACTTGACCGGTCCGGTCAATGTAAACCGATCGATTTTCGTCGAAGGTCACATGGGCTAAATCTTCTTCAAAATTGCCGGCCCAGGCAAATTGGGGCTCGATTATCATCTTGCCCGTGGGGTCGATGTAGCCCCATAGTTCACCCACCAGCACGGCCGCCAGTCCTTCGGAAAATTCAAAAGCGGCAAAAAATTGGGGTTCGATAACCATTTGGCCCGTCCGATCAATGAATCCTGCCAGGCCATCTACCACCACCACGGCCAATCCCTCTGAGAAATTTTCGGCAAAATCAAATCGAGGTTCAATAACCATTTGCCCGCTTTGATCGATATAGCCGCTGCGCCCGTCACGTTCAACCAGGGCCAGGCCTTCTGAGAAGTTATCGACGTAGCTAAATTGAGGCTCAACCACAATTTGCCCGGATTTGTCGATGAAGCCGGACTGCCCGTTTTGCCCAAAAGCCGCTAACCCTTCAGAAAAGGGAAGCACGTAATCATAAGGTTGGGGCTCGATCACGATTTGGCCCGTCGTTTCGAGATAGCCCGACAGGCCATCGCTGATAAAATAGGCCAGGCCTTCAGTGAAGCTATCAGCATAATCAAATTGAGGCTTGATGACAATAGTCCCGCCCGGGTCGATGTAGCCCCACTGCTGCTCTATCATCACCGAAGCCAATCCTTCTGAGAAGTTTTGGGCTGCTTCAAATTGGGGCGGGATAACCATTTGCCCCGTTTGATCGATATAACCGTACCGGCCCTCAAGCCTCACCGCAGCTAAACCGTCGGCGAATTCCAGGGCATCTTCAAACTGTGGCTCAATGACCCACTCGCCGGTCAAATCAACGTAGCCGTAGTCAAAACCACGTGCCTGGGGCTGTAATTTGGTGAGAAATCCGTCCGGAAATGAAGCTGCCCTTGAAGCTTCATTTGGGGTCGAAATGGGCAGAGCCGTGGGGGTAGGCGGGAGCTCGACCGCCGGGTCAGCCAAAGAAGTTGGCAATGCGAATAAAGAGATGGGGGTCGGTTCTGCTGCCCGGTTACAGCCGGCAGCTATTAATAGGGTAAGGAAAAACAATAGTGGTTTTAACCGGCAAACAATGCGGATGGGTGCAAACATCAAGGTATTCCTATCGGCGCAACTTTTTCCAGGCGGGCTCTTGTGGACAACACTTGTTGAAATTTATACCTGAAACAGGGACGAAAGTCAACATAAAACGAGCAGCCGTGCGGCAAGATTATGTTGGCACGTTCGTCGGCTCAACCGGTAATTGACAATTGCGATATATCAGATCGGCCGTTTCCCTGATGACCGTTTGGTTTTTCCAATAATCCAAATGGGCTCGGTGAGGAAGATCGCCACTATCGACTTGAATTTCTTTGATGGCCCCGGTTGGGTGATATAACCGTCTGGTGGAAAAGCCAAGAATGTCGTCAATATCATAAAAGATTAACCACCGCACGGTTTTTTGATCAACGATACCAATGTCGGCCGGATCGAGTAATTCCTGATTAAAGAATTTGTCGACCAAGTGCTGCTTTCTCATCATGAAAACCGGCATTTGTGAGGCGGTACTGATTAGCGTTCCCAACTGGAGTTTATTACTTAGGGCTTTGTCTCGCCACTTCTTAAAGAGCTCCACCGACTTTTGGCTGCCCTGTTTATCTTCAACAAAATCCGGATCGTGATGCTTGGCAAACAGGCCGTATAAGAAATCGTGTGATAAGGTTACCCCCACGCTTTGCGCCACGATATGAAGCCGAACGAAAGGCTCATCCGCAAATTTATCCAGTTGTGTTAACACCTGCTCATAGACAACACTGCGCACCTGTCGTTCACCTTCCGGCGAACAATAATAGACGACATCTCCAATGCCAAAATGGATGATGTTTTCTCGAATTAAAGTGATCAAATTTCTAACGCCGGGAATGCCATAGTCCTGACCAAATAACCCCGAGAGCAGCACGTTGTTTGGGCTTTGATCGGTACGTACGGCATCATAAGAAACTCGATCATTAATAAAATATTGGGATCTTGTTAATTTTTGGTCGTCCCTTAACTGGTCGGGGGGCATGTTTTCCAATTCGTGGCCCCACTCAACATAAATCTTGTTATCGCCGATCAGCTCAGGCAAATTCCATCTGACCGTCGCAAGTTCTTCGTAAAAGGTCTCGTACGCCTCAAATGGACTGGCTGGTCGGCGATCAGGGACCATACCGTGGATCATCACTAGAACGTTTACCGGTGCTACCATAATCGTCTCCCTCTTTCTTTACGTTTAGAAAATTTATGTCTGCTGGTGGCCTCACCTCGGGCTGTGTTCCTATAGGGCCGGTCACCGAGAAACATACAAAGGCGTTGCCAATTATCTCGCTGGCGTCAATACACCACGGTTACGATCATATCATCATTGACTAAAAGAGTCTATGTCGTTAAGCAAAAAAATGAGTTCGGAGCCTTACCCCTCTTTTTGCGGCCGTTTGATGAAAAAGGCCAGCAGGCTGATACTCACCGGCAAAGACAGCAGAGCGGTGAGAACAGGGTTGTAGCTGCCTAGGTAATCTAGGCTGAAGCCGAGCAGGTAGGGCCCAAGCGCCGTGCTGCCAATAACCCCGATTGATGTCGCGCCCTTAATTGCGCCCAGATGCAAGCGCCCAAAGTATTTAGCCCAAACCGTCGAGTCTATCACTCGATAGCAGCCGCTGACTAAGCCGGCCAAGGCCCCAAATACAAAAGCTTGAGCCGGGGTGGTCATGACCTGTACCAAAATCAGAGCAGCTGCCAGCAGCATAAGTACGACGGTTAAGAGTATGCGGGCCGAGAAGTTATCTAGTAAGCGGCCCATTCCCAGGTTGCCGACTACGGCAAAAATGGCCATAACCCTAAAAGCCCCGATGCCCGTCTCCCGGCTCAAGCCGCGCACCTCAAACAGGGAGAGCTGGTGAAACACGAGACCGGCCATAATCATGGTCATCGCCGAGAGGGCGACGAGAAAGAGCCAAAAGACGCCGGTGCGTCGAGCCTCGACCACAGTCCAATTGTTCTCAAGGACGGGGGGGGATTGAGCTTTTACATGTACAGGCTGGTCATCGCCGTCGGGTAGCAGACCGTACAGCTCGGGTCGATCGCGGAAGAAGAGCCAGCCGAGTGGCAGCATCACGACCCATACGAGCAGGCCTAACATTACCCAGGCGCCGCGCCAGTCGAATTGCCGGATCAGATACTCGGACAGCGCCGGAAAAACTATCAGGCCAATAGAGAGGCTCAACCCCGACAGCCCCATTACAAAACCGCGCTGGCGAATAAACCATTGAGCAATTACATTATTGCTCACCAACTGCAATGAGCCAAACCCCATAAAGCGAAGGGCGAAAAACCCGGCAAAAATCGCCAACATGCCCTCAACCCAGGCCATGCTGATGCTGGCTAATCCCAGACCAAAGGCGACAAAAAGTACTATTCGCCTAGGGCCGTAACGGTCCACCAGGCGACCGGTCATCGGCAATAATAGTGAGGCCAGGAAGGTCGATAGACCATAAATCAGCGAAATATTGGATCGTGAGATACCCAGTTCGGTAATAAACCCATCGAGAAAGATACCTACGGTAAAAGTCTGGCTGGGTCCCATCATAATCGTGCCGATTGTGCCCGCAGCCAAAATGACCCAGCCATAGAAAAACGGCGTGGCGTTAATCAGCCGGCTTGATTTCAAGGATGTGTGAATACTCATAACTTTTCACCAACGGTCTTTCGTTAATGAAGGACTATTATGCAAGAAATAGCCGCAATCTCATAATTTGGTTTGCTTCTTGACAAAAGTCGCGGCGTTGATAACAGTCACGTGACCGTTACCTGATATTCAAAGCTTGGGGCCATTGTCTAATCTTTGAGACTCGTATGTAAGTTGACAACCGGTCCTCCCAAGGCTATCATACCGTACGCGTTTTTGTTATGTACACAGATTCGTGAAGATTACTTTCAGGCAAAACTTACTTGGGAGGATTAATTGGGGCTCAAGCAGTGGCTGGATAGTCTGCCGAAGGAGAAAAAAAACACCTACGCCGTGCTTCTCGGTATCATTTTATTAACTCTCCCCTGTTATTGCCTGGGGATTGTGGTCTTGGCGTCGACGCCACCCGCCGTGTTGCCGACACTCACACCCTTTCGCCTCACGTCAGTACCGACAATATCGGTGCCGGATCAAGAAACCATACTGCCAACAATCCCGCCCCCTACAGCCACAAATAACCTAACACCAACACCTCAAACCCCTACCGCGACCTTGGAACCGACCCCTACCCAATCATTTCCCCCGACAATAACCCCGTCCCCGACAGTAACGCCCGTTCCCCCGACGCCCACACCTTCGCCGACGGATACCCCGACCACGACGCCAACCAGTACAGCCACACCCAATTCTACGGCCACGGCTGCCGCTGCCGCGACGACGACGGCGGCAGCGAATGCCGCGGCCACGGCTGCGGCGAATGCGACGGCCACGGCGGCGGCGGCGAATGCCACGGCGGCAGCCGCTGCCACGGCGACGGCAGCCGTCAATGCGACGGCCACCGCTGCCGCAAATATGACGGCGACGGCTGCCGCCGATGCTGCAGCC
>JBFGLD010000497.1:0-5217 GCA_041576335.1 Anaerolineae bacterium
CAGAGTAATGGCAAACCCTTTGACAACACTGGCCCCAAAGTTTGATCCAAACCAGAAAAGGATAGCGCAGGTGATCAACGTGCTGATGGCCGAATCTCGAATTGACGGCCAGGAGCGGACAAAACCTTGCTCGAGCGACAGCTTCAGGCTGCGCCCGGCCCGTAATTCTTCTTTGAGGCGTTCAAAAATCAATATGTTTGCGTCGACGGCCATGCCGATAGAAAGAATAAAACCCGTAATCGCCGGCAAAGTCAGAGTCACCGGGATGAGTTTGTAGAGAGCGAAGTTTAACAAGCCGTAGACAATGAGCGCCAACGCAGCAATAAAACCGGGCAGTCGGTAGTAGACCACCATAAAGAGCAGCACGACGATAAGACCAATCGTACCTGCCCGAACACTTTTCTGGACCGAGTCTTGCCCCAAGGTTGGCCCTACCGTGCGGTTTTCAACTACTTTGAGGGGGACGGGTAGCGCACCGTAGCGGAGTTGAATCGCCAGTGCCTGACCCTCTTCGAGGCTGTCATTGCCTAAGGTAATGGTCCCTTGTGTGTCGATCCTGGCGTTGATTCGGGGACATGAGATAACGACTTTGTCCAGAACGATGCATAGAAAACTACCAATGTTAGCACCGGAATATTCACCAAACTGCTGCCCTCCCTCGGATTTGAGGCTGAAGTTTATTTCGATTTCTCGGGTATTCGGGTTAAAGCCAGCGTTAGTTACCTGGTCTAAGTCGCTGCCGGTAATAACCGTGTCATATATGGTCTCGGGTTGGAGCGCCCGCCCTTCCTCGTCTAACAGGTTACTCCCTTCGGGTGAAGCTTCCGGGGCAGGCACGCTTTCGGCCGGCCGAGTATCGCCAAAGGTAGTTTCAATAACGGTACCTTCGGGAATAGGCGTACGCCCGGCATCCACAAATTCCAACAAACCGGTTTCGCGAATGGTGCTGATGGCTAAGTCGGGTTCGGAAATTCCGGGTAGTTCGACAATAATGCGGTTGCTTCCTTGTAGTTGAACGAGCGGTTCAGTTACCCCTAGCCCATTTACCCGATTATCGACGACGATTCTGGCCGCTTCCATAGCCCCTTCCGGCAGAGGTTGGCCTTCGGGAAGATCGGCTTCGAGCACGACTTGCAATCCACCCTGCAAATCTAATCCTTGGTGAACCTTGATACTGCGCTCTTGCCCCGGCTGCCAAAACAGTATAGGGGCCCACCACGGCGCGGGCGCTTGTTCTAGCACGATTCCGTCAGTCTCAGGAGGGAAGGTGTACTGTACATCACTGGTGTTAACCCATACCAAGAAGGCGGTTAACAATAAGATGCCGATGACGATGCTGATATTTCGTCTTTCCATAGCAAGACAGAGCCTCTACGTCCAATATGAGATGAAAAAATTCAACCTGCAAACATTCCGATTATAATCCCCGCGCATGGCAATGTCAAATGGGGTGAATTGCGGATTTAGCGGGAGTGCACGAGCAAGCCGGACTGTTGAGGCCCGGCTTAGCCGCTTGTTATTATTATCTTAATATCATCGGCAGATACGTGCGCGTTCCACCAACGATGGCACTACTGTTATTATTCGTCATTACCGTTTCTGCTTCAGCAGCGTCGATGGCGGCATTGTTGACGATGACAAAATCAGGCGGCAAGCTGGGGTCGAGGGTACCGGTAATAGTAATCAAGCCCGCTGCGGCCGGCGCCAAGTCGGGCACGCTCCAGGCGTATGTTCCACTTTGAACGGATAAGCCCGGGAACGATGAGGCATAGCTTGGAGATAAGATTTCGGTGGCAAGGATGTCCGTCAAAACGACATTGGTAGCCGCCGCCGTGCCGAGGTTTTCGAACGTTAGCGTAAATGTAACCGGATCACCCGGCTGATGATTTCCCCCCAAAAGCTGCTTGACGATGCTCAAGTCCGGGCCGCTGACCACCTTCCAGCCCAGATCTTGAAAGATACCCAGGGTAACTGAACCCGGATTATGCACAGCCTCGCCATTAGCCAGTGAGAACGTCATCAGCGCGTTTGGCGTATTGTTAAAGCTCTCGGCGAGATGGGAATAACTCGATCCCTGGCTCCAAATGGTGGGCGCATACAATTCGACCCGATTACCCCCGTTGGCCGCGTTGGCCACCGGGCCGTCGAAAAAGACGGCGTTGCTGGTTAAGACATTCTTCAGCGCCCCTGAAAAGTTTGGGTACACGATAGTATTAAGCAGCTGGGTGCCACCATTATCTTCTGAAAAACGGTCGTATCCAAATGGAAAACCCGAACCAAGTCCCCAACTACCGGTACTCGCGCTAACTATCATCGAACCGGTAAAGCCCAAACCGTGTCCAATTTCGTGAAGTACTACACTGACAAAATCGACCTGGCCTGCCGGTGTGTTGCGGTCGGTCCCATAATACCAATTAAAAGTACTACTAAAGTTTGCCACGATCTCCGGCTGGCTGCTATTGAGATCGGAACTGGCCAGTGAATTGGCCACGGCAACGGGATACCACGAATTCGCCAGCGGGGCATCCGGAAAATCGCGATAGTAGTTGGTCGGACCGGCTGAGCCAAGGACACCAAAACCCAGATCCGATCGCCAGCAAGCGTCGACGACCATGGTTTGGCTTGAGATTAGCAGCGATTCCCAAATATTGATGGCAAAGTCAAATGCGGCTTGAGCTTGCGCCGGCCATGGTGTAATGGTTCCGCTGCAACCGGCCGGGTTATAGTTCACGACAATAGTTGCTGCTTGGATGCCCAATTCCGCTTGCTGGGGCGCCGGCACTTGGTACGGATTGTATTGATCATCGTGCCGCAAAATAACCAGGTAACCGGGCATTGACTGCGTAATGGGTTTCGCCGGCCCGGCCGATGAGGGTGTAAACCCTAATCCGACCAAACTGATGAAGAGTAGTCCAACTAAGAGCTTCTTATCGCTCGCGGCGAATATGAAATTGTGCATCACTGTTCTCCTGTGGTGGGATTCTGACTCAAGCTTCGTCTGTAAATCTAGTCGATTGTTGGCGAGAATTTGAAGGTTGAACTGTGATTAAAAAGGACCATCGCGACTAAAAGTGTCTTTTGTTCCAGGAGGATCGTTGCGGGGTTAATGATCGATGTGCTCCTATCCGACTTCACAAAGATGAAGCCGGGGGCAAGCCTAAGAATTACGGTTAATTGATCCGCAGGGGACTCATTTCGTCAAAATGGTTGTGCCAAATTAAGGGAATTCTCCCATGATCGTGAAAGATACACAATAGGATCAAAGTAATATCGCTTGATCGCCCCAATTAAGATCAAAGGAGAGGGACAGGTTAACAGCCGCCAACCTGGCGATATACTTTCGGAAGCCTGTGCCTGATGTTTGGGTTAGCGGGCAAACCAACCGGAACGACGGTTACCGTTTAAGCCTTATGCTGCCGCCGCACTTTGCGCGGCACGGGGGCGCGCCGTACGACTTTTTTAGCGTAGTGGTCCGGGCTTGGCTGCATAAATGGCACCTTTATTTTGCCGGCCTTAACCAGTAGGATAAATAGGCCTACCAGGGCGAAAATGATCGAGACGATCATTGACGTGCTAACGCCCAGGCCAAAAAAGCTCGGCTGGTCGGGCCGGAAATAGGTCTCAATCAAAGTTCGCCCCACTCCGGCAATAATCAGCGAAATGGCTGCAACCATACCGGGTTTTAGCTTATCATCGTGTTTGACGATAAAATAGGTTAGCAGGCCGGCAAAAATCAGATTCCAGATCATTTCGTAGGCAAATGTGGGGTGAAAGAAGGTGGTTTCGACCGGATATTGGCTAATATCGTTCCAGGGTGCAAGACGTTGCTGCGCCTCGATCGGAATCCCCCAGGGCAACGTGGTAGGTGGCCCATATAACTCCTGGTTAATGAAATTACCCCAGCGCCCGATTGCTTGACCAATAAGATACGCCGGACCAATGGCATCAGCCAACAGCCAGAAATCAACTTGGTTACGCCTGGCGTAGTACCAACCGACCAACGCGGCCAGCACGATACCGCCCAGAATATTTAACCCCCCTTGATGGACAAATAAAATTGAGATAGGGTTATCAAGATAGCGGCTGTTACCGCCGATAATGTCGGCGATTACATACCAGATTCTGGCTCCCACAATCCCCGAAATGAGAATCCATATCATCGCATCCCACACAATATTGGGATCGTACTCTTTTCGTTTAACGTACCACGAGGCGTAAAAGGCTGCACTCAATGCGCCCAGCACAATCAGGATCCCGTACCAGCGAACCGTAAGCTGGGTAAAGCCCAGATCGAAGTTAAATAAAATTGGATCAATTCCCATAAGATGACCTTTCTTTTATATTATCTCTATTCGAGGTATCCCAAGGCTCGAAGTTGTTTGATCAGCGTTTCATCGTGGTTAAGGTTGAGCGACCGGTTTGCCTGCCACGTGTCAGGTTGGCGAGCCACGGCTTGCATGATAAAATTTCTGAGGTGAAGAGATAGTCTCTGTACGTGTTCCGTGTAGTGGGCGGCAATATTTTGCTCTTCACTCGGATTCTTGACAAGATCGAATAGCTCGTCCTGAACTCCCTCAATCCTGACCAATTTAAAGTGGTCTTTGTAGGCAGCCCGACGAGTTAATGTACAGTGAAACTTCTCAATTGATTGCGGGGCGTGCTTCTCTAATATTGTTTGAATCGTGTTAGGAGGGTAAGCTTCCACAAAAACGATTCCCTGCTCGGGATCGTTACCTTGAACCGTTTGTCGCAAATCCAGTTGCGTAACGGCGCTCGCCGGACGGTGGTTCGTTTCAGCCGGGTGGATGCCTGCGGCCGCCAGGATAGTATGAAAAATGCGTCGCGTTGAGACATTAGTGGTTTGACGCTGCCCGGTCGCCATCCCGTCGGGGAATCTAACAATTAGCGGGACGTGAACCAGTTCTTGATAGGCTACAAAGGAATGCCCCATAAAGCTGTGCTCACCAATCCCTTCCCCGTGGTCGGCCACGATGATCGTGAGCGTATTATCGGCTTGGCTTAAGAATTCCAGCAGCGGGCCAAGTAAATGGTCTTGGTAATTGACTTCGGCGTCATACAAATCATTGAGCACCGTTGTTTCCAGCTCATTTAGCGGATCTTCGACCGGCAGCAGCCAGCGAAATGCCTCGGCATTATAGGCCCGGATAGTGTCACGGGCCTCACGGGTCTATTTGAAATAAGGTGCAATTTTATTAA
>JBFGLD010000498.1:0-5210 GCA_041576335.1 Anaerolineae bacterium
AGTGACCTTGTGCAGCAGGGCCGTTGTTTTGAGTAGTTCCATCATATCCTGACTATTGTTGCTGCCCGGACCATCGGTACCCAAGGCTATCGTGATCCCTCTATGCCGCATTTCGGGGACTCGAGCCACGCCTGAGGCAAGATACATATTGGCTACCGGACAATGCACCACGATCGCACCATGTTTGGCAATTAGGTCCAACTCTTCGTCGTCGAGCCAGACGCTGTGAACCAATTGTACGCTGGTGTCCAAAACACCCAGGGAGTCCATCCATTCGATATGTCGCTGGCCCCGTTTTTGCAGGTCAATCTCTACCTCGGCTTTGCTTTCGGCCACGTGAATATGTGTCCCCATGCCCCATGCTTTGGCCAGTTGAAAGGTGCGGCGCATGGTCTCATCCGAACAGCCCCAGGGGATGAGCGGGCCAAATTGAAGACGCAGACGATCGTTATGTTTTCCGTGCCAGGCTTCGCGCAGGCGAGCCATTTCCGTCACGATTTGGTCGCTAGGCTCCATAAAGGCCTCGTGATAATTCATGTCCGTCCAGCCGCGGGCCATCATAAAGCGAATGCCGGCCTCTTCCGCAGCCCGAAAAACACCGTCGTCGTTGCCCGGCTCGGTATGAATGTAATGATGGTCGTTGACCGAGGTCGAACCACTGCGAATATTCTCTACCATGCCGACCATGGCAGCCAGGTAAGCTTCTTCTTCCTGCAAGGCCCTGGCCACCGGCCAAATCGCGGCGGCCAGCCAATCGAGCAGCGGCTTGTCGTCGGCTAAACCCCGAATGAAAGTTTGAAACAGATGCGTATGGGCGTTGACCATGCCCGGCATCACCGCTTTCAACGAAGCGTCGATGACGCTTGCTGCCCGGAACCGCAGTTCAGCCGGAGCCTGTCCCGGACCTACGGCGGAAATGCGGTCGGCTTCGATCAAGACGTAACCGGGGTTGAGCACCTGACCCTCATCGTCAACCGTTACGACGCTTCCGTTTTCGATCAGTATGGTTCCCAATCCTATCCTCCGTTACAGGCTAAACCAGCGAAAACATTCTACCCCATACGATTTTATGCAATAACGACTCGCCGTTAACTACAAATATAGATGTCCTGCTCGATATTTCGAGTTTACTTCGAGATTGCTCGATTTTAGCATAGCTTGCGTAATTCTGCGAACCCAGGGTTGATCCTGCGCGCTGCTGCGAATGCAAGAGCTGGGCTTACCGGATGCTCTATCCCGCCCCAAAATCCTCCAAAAAGCTGCCTCCGAAACTGTCTTCTTTTCATCTTCATTGCTCACATTTCCTCATTTCGTGTTATACTTAGAAAACTTTTTCACCTATTATAGTGGTTTTGCACCTTTGTCTTTTTGAGAAGATGAGCCGCCGCGTATTGTGATAATGACCGACCTTAAAGCCTTTCACAAAGACGTGCAAATTCTCGAAAAGCGGAGGGCCTAGTTATGATATGACACGAGTAATAGAAGTCGTCGAATACAAAGACGAGTGGCGGCGGCTCTACGAAGATGAAGCCAACCGCCTACGCCCCGTATTCGGTTCCGGGCTTATGGCTGTGCATCATATCGGCAGCACATCCGTGCCGGGCATGCCGGCGAAGCCCATCATTGACATTCTTGTCGAGTTGGAGGAGACGGTCGACATCACCGCGTACTTTGGGCAGATGGAGGCGCTGGGGTATCACTGCCGGGGGGAATGCCTCGATGCGGTTGTTCCCGGCACACCCGGCCGATTCTATTTCAGCAAGGATGTTTACGGGCAGCGTTATAGCCAAGTTCACGTCTGCCGGGTTGGCCATTTCCAGATAGCCGAACTGCTCGCCTTGCGTGACTTCCTGCGAGCGCACAGTCCTGAGGCCGCAGCGTACGGCGCGCTCAAGCGCGAGCTGGCCCGCAGGTTCCGCCATGACAGTGCAGCTTACGCGCGCAGCAAAGATGGCTTCATTAAGAAACTCATTCACAGGGCCACGAAATGGAAGAGGGCCCAACCGGACTCCGGAGACGGCGCCGGTTTGCGCAGCGTTAGGTTCTAATCATCTGCAGCCAGCATAAGGTGCGAATGACAAGGAGTTTCACATAGATCGCAGCAGTCCCACACCCCCCTTCGGCGAATTCGTAGCGTTGATGGCGATGATGATTTCGCTTGTAGCGCTATCGATCGATGCCCTGCTCCCGGCCTTGGCTGAAATCGGTCAGGAACTCGGTGTCCAACGAGCCAATGACAACCAACTGGTCATCTCTTTGTTGTTTCTCGGAATGGCGGTTGGCCAACTGGTTTACGGCCCGGTGTCGGATAGCACCGGTCGAAAACCTGCGATTTATGCCGGGTTTGGCTTGTTCATCATTGGCTGCCTACTTTGCCTCTTTGCGACGAGCTTTCCGGTTTTGCTGGCGGGGCGGGTCATGCAGGGAGCCGGAGCGGCAGGGCCACGCATCGTGACCGTCGCCCTGGTACGAGACCGGTATGAGGGCCGGGCTATGGCCCAGGTGATGTCGTTTGTGATGGCGGTATTTATACTGGTCCCGGTTATTGCCCCGGCATTGGGACAGGGCATTCTCATCATTGCCCACTGGCGGGCCATCTTTGGCGCCTATCTGGGGCTGGCCCTGATCGCCTCAACTTGGTTCGTGCTGCGGCAGCCTGAAACGTTGGCCCCGAACCGGCGCATTCCATTCTCGTTGAAGCGGATTGTGAGGGCGATTCGCGAGATTTTCGCCAATCGGATTGCCCTGGGTTATACGATCGCAACCGGGCTCATTTTTGGCGCGTTCCTTGGCTATCTGAACTCAGCCCAACAGATGTTTCAGGTACAATATGGTCTGGGCCGGCAGTTTCCACTCTACTTTGCGATGCTCGCACTCTCGCTTGGCAGCGCATCATTTCTGAACGCCCGGCTGGTGATGCGCTATGGCATGCGGTCGTTATCTTTCCATTCGCTGCTGGCTATCGGCGGACTTTCGACCATTTTTTGGGTGATTGCCTACGCGCTGGCGGGCCATCCACCTTTGTGGGCACTGATGCTTTATTTCCTGATTTCCTTTTTTTTCATCGGGATATTGTTTGGAAACCTCAATGCGTTAGCTATGGAACCTCTCGGACATATTGCCGGCGTAGGGGCAGCGGTGGTAGGGGCGCTGTCGACATTAATCTCACTACTGCTTGGAACCGTGGTCGGTCAGAGTTTCGACGGCACGATTCTCCCCCTGGTCGGTGGCTTTGCCATACTCAGCGCCGCCTCAATAGTCGTTATGCGTTGGGCTGAATATCGAAAGCCGGTATCCCACCAATATGGTTAGCACCGCCAAGAGGACCCTGATGGATACGTCATCCAGCTAGAAGAAAATAATGTCGCGGGTGCTGATGTGGGCCGTACCGCGCTGGTCTCGCCAACGATCGTTTCAGCCAGAAGTGGCTGTAACACGCCATGTTGAAACAGGTTGTTAAGGATGGGTACTATAGGAACCGGCGCTGCGGCGGCAATAATCACACGATTTTATGCAGTAACGGCTGGCCGTTGATGTGGCGGGTAATGTTGGTAAAGTCGCGCAGCCGTTCTCGGGCGGCGGCAGCGCTGCCGCCGGCCGCAAGGTGGGGGGTGAGCAGAACATTGTACCCCGCCTTGGCCAAAGCTATGAGCGGATTATCCGGTTTAAGCGGTTCCCATTCAAAGGTATCCAGGGCAGCACCCCCGAGCTTGCCGGATTCGACGGCTTCGGCCAGATGCGCTTCATTGATCACGCTGCCGCTGCCACAGCTCACCACAAACGCGCCGTCTTTCATTTTGGCAAAGTAGCCGGCGTCGATCATTAAATCGGTGTTGGGGAAGTAGGGCAGCAGGTTGGCTACATAATCACTTTGCCGCAATAGCGTATCCATATCCGCATAGGTTAAGCCCAGGTCAGCCTCGACCGCTGCCGGTAATTGCCGCCGCTTGTTGTAAAGCACGCTGCAATCCCAACCCTTAAGCCGGCGAGCCAGTTCCGCCCCAATCTCGCCAAAGCCGACGATGCCGATTGTATTTTGCCATAACCCTTCCACAGCCTGCCGGTCCGACCAATTGTAGGCAAACGTATCCTCGTCGGTGCGCTTGCTTTCGCCCCATTCAGGGCTGGCTTCCAGGGCAATCGCCTCAGCTTCACGCAGCTTTTTGCCGAGCGCCAACATTTGTATGATCACGTGCTCTGCAACGCGGATAACGCTGCCAACGGGCCAGTAGCAGACGCTGATGCCGGACGCTTTGGCCGCTTCGGTGTCAATATCATACGTTAGTGAACCAAGCCTAAGAATTAATTTTAGGTGGGGGGCCGCTTGGATAATGCCGGCATCGATCACCCCGGCCCGCTCAGAGACAAAATATTCGGCCTCGGCTAGGTACGGCCGCAACGCAGCTTTATCCGGCTGCCGTAACATGATAATCTCCAGATTACTCGGGGCGGCTTGCAAAGCTGCCTGCTGGTGGCGCTGTCCGCGTTCGGTCGTGAAGATGGTTTTGTATCGTGTCATCAGATTGCTCCCAATATAAGAACGGCTGACCGCTTACATCATGGATAAATTGGCGAATTGTCCGGGCAGTAACCTGTTGTCCCACATGCTGCTGTCTTTCACCCAAAACTCAAAGATTCCTACGGCCGTTAGTAAGCCGACCCAGGGATACCGAGCTAAAAGCCAACCAAAGCGCCCAGCAGCATTTTGCCCTCCAGAGCAATGTTGATCACCCCGGCTCGTTCGTTAAGCAAGCCGCCGATTGTCGCCGGCAGCAGCGGCTTTGATAAACGAATGGTCGCGTGGAATAAGCCGCTAATCGATACAGTCAATTTAACGGAATTTGCCGGACTATTTACTCCGGGTTGATTTCATAATGCCGGCGGCGTAATACAACAGATGACGATAAGTTCTTCATCGCAAGCCGCACAGAACTCTCGGAGTAAATCTCCCTCAAAGTAAATGCTGTCCCCTCGTTCAAGCAAATGGATATCATCACCCACGTTGATCTCAAGTCGACCTTGAAGTACAAAATACCACTGCTCTGTAGGTTTGGCCAAGGGCAGCGCCACCCGACACGCTCCGGGTTCCATCCTGATCATCAACGGCAGCATCTGCCGGGTAAGTTCCGGTGCCAGCAGATCGTATCCCATCTGCGAGTCGGGAAAGTAGAGCTTTGGACGTTCGTCGGCCCGAACCACCGAACTGGGCC
>JBFGLD010000499.1:0-5196 GCA_041576335.1 Anaerolineae bacterium
CTACCTAGAAAATAACTGTTAGGCCGGAGGGCTTGTTCGGCAGTGCTGGACATTTCGCCGGAGGGTGTCCTCTTAGCGTTTCATTTTTTCCAGTTTGCCAAAATAAACTTGCTCAGACTCAAGTTTTCTATTATCTATTTTGGCCATCTCTCTTCGGTTTCTTATCGGTTTTGCCGGTGATCCAACGGCGATACTGTAAGCCGGAATGTCATTGCTGACGACCGCACCGGCCCCAATCACCGAACCCTGGCCAATGCGAACACCATCCAAGATGATAGCGCCGGCCGCAATCCATACATCATCTTCAATAACGATGCCTTTGGCCGTGATCCCTTGTTCAGCAATCGGAATATCCGGATTGGAGAAAACATGATTTACGGCCAAGATTTGCACGAGCGGGCCGGTATAAACATTGTCGCCGAGAAGTACACCACCTTGGCCGCGAATGACGGTCATCTCGCCGAGAAAACAATTTTTACCGAGCGTGATACCGGCTTTCGGCAAATATCTAAAATTGAAAACGTGCAGTACGCTGCGGTGCATAACAAATGTGTTGTCTCCGATGCTGATGCCCGACGGCGCAGCATGCAGGTAAACCCCGTGGTCGAGATAGACTCCCTGCCCGAGGCGGATGTTTGGCCCCTGGACCAAACGGACACCATGCTCAATTGCCGGAAGCCCGGCAGCGTGCAGCACCAATTTGTAAACGATACCTCGTAGGCCGAGACCGATGATCCCGGGAATCCAGCCCAATAGGGAATAAATTAACTGTTCAAGCATGTAGCTTCCAAATGAGGTCGCTTGCCCGTCCAGGTAGTAACGTAACTTATCAATCATAACCGATACAGTGCGTCAGGAAATCCGGTCAATAATGGAACCGGCAAAGTTTGTCCAGCCTTTAAGATTAATGAGGCATCAGCGGAATTAGCCCGCCAACCGTTATTTACGATGTGCTCAACGGCTGCCTCAAGATCGGAAACCACGTGAAAAGTTGTGGTAGCGTGGAGAAAGGTGGCGGGCAATTGAGCCAAACCCCGACCCGTTAGTACTAAGAAACTTCGGCATCCCACTGCCTGTCCGGCTTGGATGTCGGTACAGGCATCTCCGATTATGTACGAGGTGGTCAGGTCAAAGTTTAGCATTTGAGCAGCCGCTAAAAGCATGCCTGGCCGTGGTTTACGGCAGTAACAGTTTTCGCCCGGGCGATGGGTGCAGAAAAAGATCTGGGCAATGTGACCCCCATGCTGCTCCACCTCAGCCGCCATTCGAGTATGGATGTCGAACAGGGTTTCAAGGCTCATTAAGCCTCGCCCAACAGCCGACTGGTTGGTTACAACGATAACCTGGTACCCATTTTGATAAAGAGCGACCAGGGCTTGGAGGGCGTTTGGCAAAAATACGAACTCCCGCCAACTTTTGACATAATCAGACCGGTTTTCGCAGATAACACCATCCCGGTCGATAAAGACGGTTCCCGGCATCGATATTCTAGACCTTTACTCGCTTAAAACCTTTGTAGTCGCTTTGGACGGAACGGACGTGCCTCCGTTTAAATTCTGGCGCTGTACCAGCTTGTCTCGTATCGCGCTGGCAATGCAGTGCGCTAACACCATATGAGCGTCCTCAACCTGTTCGATGATGGTGCAGGGTACGCGAACACAATAGTCAACCATATCTTTTACTTGCCCGCCGTACTTGCTGGTAAAACCAACACTCATCGCACCAGAGGCTTTCGCGACTTGAATGGCTCTCAATACGTTAGGCGAGTTACCACTCGCACTGATAGCAATGAGTAAATCTCCGGGCTGAGCTAATGATTTTAATTGCTCGGCAAAGATATTTGCATAATCGGTATCGTTGCCCCAAGCTGTCATGAGCGGTATATTGTCGGTCAAGGCGATAACGCGAAACGACGGCGTCTTTGGCAAAATTGTGTTTTTGGCCAGATCGCAAGCCATGTGTGAGGCCGTAGCCGCGCTGCCGCCATTACCGCACAGGAACACGGTGCGACCTTGCTGGCGTACTTGCAATAGGACGTCAACAATCTTGTTAATTTGGTGAACCGGCAGGGCATCAATTGCATCGCAAACTTGTCTTAGATAGGTAGGTACAAATTGCATGGATAAATATTCACCTTTCTTTAACCAAAAAGCTGGTGGGTTAATAGTCCTGTCGTTGAATGGCCCACTGTTGGGCCTGCTCGTAGCTTGACATATTCCCAATGTCGATCAGAAGATCGCTAATTGGACATCCGGCCAAACGTTTGCCGTTTTTGATGAGCCAAGGAAATATGTGATAACCAAAATCGCAAACGGTCTGCGGCGGAACCCAGTGTAATACATCAGGTTCCATAACGTATACGCCGGCATTTGCCAGATTAGAAAAAACCTGGTCGGGCCTGGGTTTTTCGACAAAGCTGGTAATCCAACCGTGTCTGTCTAACGACACAATCCCTTTATCACAGGGATTGCTGACCTCGTGAACTGCCACGGTTACCTGGGCCTTTAAGGTCTGGTGCCGCTCAATAATTGGCTCCAAGCGCATCAAGGTAAATAAATCGCCATACATGACGACGAAAGTTTCATCGAGGAACGACTCCATCCTTTTTAGGCCCCCCGCAGAGCCAAGCAGCGTTTCCTCTAACGAGTAGTGGAGTTTTACCTCCCACTTAATGCCGTTTCCGAAGTAGTCGGTAATAACGTGCGGCATATAGTGAAGGTTAATCGCAATCTCGCGAATGTCATGAGAGCGAAGAAGTAAGATATTGTGTTCCAGTAGCGGGCGATTGCCGATAGGTAGCATAGGTTTCGGACAGGTTAAGGTTAGAGGTCGAAGCCTTCTGCCTTCACCGGCAGCCAAAATCATGGCTTTCATATATCATTGTTCCTTCCGTAACCATGGTGGATCTCAGTAAGCCCCGCTGCCGAGAATGACTTTGGGAATGGTTTGAAATAGGATTTGGAGATCCAACCAGATTGAGTAGTTTCGAATATAGTGCATATCCAGGGTGATCCGCTCTTCGTAGCTGACGTCGCTGCGACCACTTACTTGCCACAGGCCCGTAATCCCCGGTTTCACCGTATGGAGATTTAGCTTCCATTTTCCATAGCGCTTATGCTCTTCTTTGGTAATCATACGGGGACCGATGAGACTCATTTCCCCGCGCAGGACATTGACCAATTGAGGCATTTCGTCGAGACTGGTGCGCCGCAGTAAGCGCCCAACCCGGGTCACGCGCGGGTCATCTTTTAGTTTAAAGCCAACTTGAAACGCATTGAACAAGTCTTTGTTTTCTTTGATGATCTCATCTGCATTGATATACATGCTGCGAAATTTGAAAGCATAGAAGGTTTTGCCGCCGACGCCCATTACTTTGCGCAGGTGAAAAACAGGACCTTTAGAGTCTAATTTGATTGAAGCTGCAATGAATAAAAAAAGGGGTGCCAGCGTAATTAACCCAAGGAGGGCCACAGTATAGTCAAGAATGGTCTTGAGCAAGACTTCCAGTCCGGTTAGACGAACCTTGTTGAGCCGAAGCAGCGGAACACTTCCGATGTCTCGTACCTGCATCCCGGTTGTAATAATCTCGAAAAGACCGGACGAGAGGCGCAGCGTCAGTTGGCCTGAGTTTCCATAGGTTTGAAATATGTCCAGTAGTTGTTCGCGTGATAGGGCAGAGGAAGCAACGATAACCTCCTGAATTCCGTGGCGGCGGATCAAGCTGGGCAGGTCTTCTACTTTCCCCAAGTTACGAAGTTTGTTCACAACCTCTGTGCCCTCTGCGGCCTTGTTATCGACAAAGCCGGCTATCCAAACGCCGCAGGTCGGGGCAGCACAAAATTGCTCAGCGACGGCGATACCTTCTTCATTTGCCCCAACAATTAAAACCGACGTTAAAAACCGACCCCGCTGACGAAAAAAATAAATCACCCGTCTAAATAAAAAGCGGCCCAAAATCAGGTTAAACGTGTTTAGGACCCAAGATAATAGCAGCCAGGCACGCGCGATGATTAGGTCTGGATAAAGGAAGCTGGCCACGATAACAAGCATCATGCTAAAGGTGCAGGCGTTGAATACTTTGGCATATTCCCAGGTACCGCCAAATAGTATCTCAAAGTCATACAGCCGAAATAGGCCAAAAACAACCAACCACAAGGGGATCAACCAGAAGACCAAATAACTGTAAAACGGCAGCGGCGACTCAGCCGGTTGGTAAAAAACTTGAATATTCGCCTCGAATCGTAACAGGTAAGCCAGCAAGAATCCCGCTCCGATAGCTACGGTATCGACCGTAGCCAGCACGAGCCTTAATAAATGTCTTTCCGCCCAGCGCGCGTTAGTAACGATGGGCATCGTTTGCGCGGGGTGGTAAAAACTTGCTTGGTTCATATTAACTTACCTCATCCAAAGTAGTCGGGCGAAGGTAACTGGAAATAAGAAAAAACCTTGCAGTGGAATTTCAAAACCTTGACTATTTTGAATTATAGAAATTAGTACTTCGGTTTTACTTCGGTGTCTTTGGGTGGCTGTGAGCGCCACCGCCTGAGGTATTTTTGCGGATTTGTGGAGAAATGCGATCAACAACTACGACTACGATTAACAGATGTAGCAAAATTGAGAAGGTTTAGGTAAAAGGTTTTTGGGGAATTAGAGGGGCAGGTCTGGGGCCCAACCTGTATGGCTACGAGAGTTCGCTACTGGGCGGGTCCTGTCCCCATTCTTGTTCACCTGGCGATACCAGCCCCACTTGGACTGCCAGCATCGCCGCCTCGGTTCGACTGTTAACTTGTAATTTGCCGAGGATGTTACTGACATGGACTTTTACGGTGCCCCTGGCCAAATTCAAAGCTTGAGCCACAGCTTTATTGCTCATACCTTTTGCTACCAGCCGTAAAACTTCTCTCTCCCGTTCGGTTAGCTTATCATGCCCATTTGTCATATCCGGCTTGGCACCGTGATTGACCAAATAGCGCGCTACGCCCGGGTGGAGCGGCATTCCGCCCCGCTGGACTGACTGAATTGCCTGCAGCAGTGCCTCACCATCTGCATCTTTCAGCAGGTAGCCGTCGGCTCCCGCATCCATAACCGCTTCGATTTTGGCTTTGTCCTTAAAGGTAGTAAGGACGATGATTTTGATGGTGGGCAAACATTGCTTCAATTGAATTGTTGCCTCTATCCCATCTTTTTCAGGCATCA
>JBFGLD010000500.1:0-5191 GCA_041576335.1 Anaerolineae bacterium
GTCATTGTGACCCTCAAGGACCAAGCCGACCTGACCCAGATTGGCGGCCCGAACCGGGCTGCCCGGCTGAAAGGGTTAATCATAGCTCTACAGGCCCGGGCTGAAGCCTCCCAAAAACAGTTGTTAGCCTTGCTGCAAGCCAGACAAGCGCAGGGGAAAGTTGACAGCATTATCTCCTTTTGGGTGATGGACGGCCTGGCCGTGACGGCCACCCAGGAGGTGATTCAGGAAGTGGCGGCCCGGCCTGAGGTGCTCAAGATCACGCCTGACGCGATCTCGATTGTGCCGGCCTTTCCTGCGGCGGTGGGCAGCCCTGAACAAAACCTGGCGGTCGTCAATGTGCCCGCGCTGTGGGGTCTGGGCTGGTTTGGTCAGGGGATTGTGGTGGCTAACATGGACACCGGCGTGGACCTTAACCACCCTGACCTGGCCAGCCGCTGGCGGGGGGGAACCAACAGCTGGTTCGATCCTTACGGCCAGCATCCGACCGTCCCGACCGACCTAAGCGGTCACGGTACCGGAACGATGGGGGTTATGGTCGGCGGCGATGCCGGCGGAACTTCGATTGGCGCTGCCCCACAGGCCCAGTGGATTGCCGTCAAAGTCTTCAATGATCAGGGGAGTTCCACAGCCACTGCCATCCACCAGGGCTTCCAATGGCTGCTTGATCCCGATGGCAATGTAAATACCGCCGATGCGCCACACGTGGTTAATAACTCTTGGGTCTTTGGCACGCCCGGCTGCAATTTAGAGTTTCAATTCGATCTGCAAGCCCTGCGAGCGGCCGGCCTGCTCCCGGTCTTTGCCGCCGGGAATTTTGGCCCGGGTAGTTCGACCAGCCCCAGTCCGGCCAACTACCCGGAAGCATTGGCGGTTGGCGCCAGCCGCAACAATGGCCAGATGTATTCGTTCAGCAGTCGCGGACCCTCGGCATGTGGTCAGGCGTCATCAATTTACCCGGAACTGGCAGCCCCAGGGGTTAACGTGAATACCACCGATCTGTACGGCTTTTACCAACGGGTCAGCGGAACCTCGCTGGCCGCTCCCCACGTGGCCGGGGGTTAGCCTGCCTGCTCGTCGGCCTGGCCTTGATCCTGGTCTTGTCAGTCTGCAGCTTCGGCATCTGCGTCTTCGGTTCAACAGCTTCGCTAATCGCGCTGGCTCCGGCCGCCACTCGTACGCCACTGCCGACTTTCACCCCAACCTCTCTGCCAACCTTGACCCCAACGACGGCCTCGGTTCAGACGACCGGCCCGCTGTCGCCCTCAGCACCGGTTAATGGTCCGGCAGCGCTGCCTACGCCCGCTACTAGTGCCGCCCGACTAAGCACGACCACCGGTCCGACGACAACCGGGATTGCGCCGGCCGGGATGCCGCTGCCTTCACCAGCAAGCCCGGCTTCGGCCCACTTATTCGCCGCGGTCGGAACGGATACGTCCAGGGTTGCCCCTTCTGCCGTCCGTTTGCCTACCTCCACCCCGACGGCTACCCCCGAACTCGAAATTCCAACACCCGAAAGCGCAGCTGCAGGCCTTACGCCGACCCCAGCGGCGGCTATCGTGCCTACGTTAATGCGGGCTGGTCAATTGCCGGCGTGAGAATCGACGCGGACCAATACGATAAAGGCCTGCTGTTATACGGTACGCTAATCAACAACACAGAGACGGCCCAAGAACTTGAGTTTGTTACAGGCACCTTCTATGACGCGCAGGGTCAAATTATCGCCGGGGAGGCTAATACCGACGCCTATTGGCCCGCCTATGCGGTCGCGCCCGGCGGGGGCAGCATGCCCTTTGAGCTGCTCGTCACCGGCATTAACAGCGCCGCCGACTTTGATTTGAGCCTCGAGGCCATTTCGAGCAGCGAAATCCCGCGCCAAGATTTCGAAATTACAGACCTGGACCAGCGCCACGATGTGGACGATTACTGCGTAGCGGGCACACTCCGCAACCCGGGCAGCGAATTACAGGATTATTTGGTTATCGCAGTTGTGCTGTATGACAACCGGGATAACGTCGTCAACTTTGGCGACGAGCAAGCACCTGACCCCAGGCAGGTAGTCGGGGAGCAAACTTACAACTTTGAAATATGCCTGGGTCCCCCTAACCAAGAAGTGGTTCGGTATGAACTGGAGGCTTGGGGGCTGTGAGCACCTATCGACAATCACGCATCGTCGCAACTATCAGGCTCGCTGCTACGGTGGCACCGGCACAGCCCCTCGTTGTAGCCGGATGTCAAGGACGTGAAAACGTGAATCCATCCTCCCGTGAAGGTGTGTCGACCTACGCATTCAATTCCAACCGGCGCCGCTCCACGAAATCGTACAGCTTGTCGGCCAGGCCGGGTTCTATTGCGGGCTGGACATAGCCGGCCAACATCTCGCGGCAGCGCTCGTTGGCCCGCCGGGCGGCATCTTTGGCGCCTTCGGCCTGCCACTGCTCGTAGGGCCGGCGCAGGCTGATGCGCGGCAGAAAGTGGGCCTGGCGATAGTGGCGCATCGTATGGGGGGCGTCCAAAAAGTGTCCGCCCGGTCCCACGGCGTGGATCGTCTCCAGGGCCAGCGTCTCGGGCGATACCTCGAACGGCTGCAGCAGGTGCCGCAGCATGGCGATCAAATCCAGATCAATCACAAACTGTCCGTAGCTCATGGTTAGATACGAGTCTAAAATGCCGAGGCCGTGCATCAGAAAATTGATCCCGCTCAGCACCGAGGTCAACAAGGTGAACATGCGTTCGTAGTTGCTTTGAGCATCCGGCAAAGGTGAGTCGGTCAGGGCCCCACCGCCGCGGCAGGGCAGGTTGTAGCGGCGGGCCAGTTGGGCCCCAACGGCAATGCTGATGGCCGACTCGGGGCTGCCGATGGCCGGGTTGGCATTACGCAGGTCAACATTGCTCGAGGCGGTGCCGTACAGCACCGGCGTCCCGGGGCGCACCAGTTGGGTCAGAGCGATCCCGGCCAAGACTTCGGCGTTGTGTTGGGCCAGGGTGCCGGCCAACGTGGCCGGCCCGGTCACCCCGGCCATGACAAACGGACTGATCAGCACCGGCTGGCCGTAGCGGGCAAAGGTCAACAACCCCTCCAGCATGGTTTCATCGTAGAGCAGCGGGCTGTTGACATTCACGCTGCAGTGAGCCACGGGCCTGCCGTCGATGGCCGATTCACCGCCAAATACCAGGGCTAACATTTGCAGTACATCTTCGGCCTCGGCCCGGCCGCCGACAAAACCGGACTGAACCGGCTTATCGGTCAGGGTCAGCACGGCCCGCCAGCATTCCAGGTGGCGGCTGGCCACCGGCACGTCCTGGGCCTCGACCGCTTTGCGGGCCACCACGTGGACTTCGGGCGACATCGCGCTGAGGCGGGCAAAGTTTTCCAGATCGGCCAGCGTGCCGGGACGGCGCAGCCCGGCCAGATCCAGAACGTAAGGTGCTCCGCCGCCGGGCATGACCGCGCAGCTATCACCGCCGATAGTGACGTCGTTGGCCGGGTTACGAGCCCGCAGCGTATACCGGGCCGGGGCGCTGGCCAGGCAGTGCTCGACGAGGTCCCGCTCGAGGTAAACCCGCCGATCGTCAACCCTGGCTCCGGCCTGGTCAAATAAGATTACAGCTTGCTCATTATTGAAGACGACTCCGGTTTTGGCCAGGATCGCCAGGGCTGCCTCGTGGATTTGTTCGACCTGCCTGTCGCTCAAAAAGTTCAAACGCGGCAGCGTCAGAGTGAGTGGTTCGGAATGGGAGGCTGCCATCACTCCAGCCGGGCGCTCTGCCCGCCGCCGTCGCTGCCGTTTCATCTACATATCCTGGGGATGGCTGTAGTAAGGCAGCCTGTGCCCGATGCCTTTTTCCAGCGCCTTGCGGTAGGCCAGATGCCCCAGCATAATATCGCTGACGGCAAAACCCTTATGCCAGAACAAGATCCGCTCTGTTTGAGACTCGCGGCCCGGCTTGTGACCGGCCACAATCTCGCCGATTTCGCCGTAGATATGCTCATCTCGCAGCTCGCCGGCCTGCACCAGCCCGGCAAATTGGCCGTACTGCGACTGCCGGCACTGGTTCCAATCATCTACTACCATTTTGTCGACGCTGAAGGGCAGCGTAGGCTCTACCGACAGCACGGCCCCGTAGGGCTGGATCAGGGCCCCCGGTTTAACCCAGGCGTCTTTGACCAGCACCTGGTGCTCCAGCAGGCGTGAAGCATCGACGATGATGTCGGCTTCGCGTACGGTTTCTTCGGTCGTCTGCTTAACCAGGACCCGCTTGCCGAGACGATCCGACATTTCGCCGGCAAAACGCTCCCGCGACTCGGGCCGCCGGCTGGTCACCCGGATTTCCTCAAAATCGAACAGCAGGTCGAGCATAGCCACGTTGTACCAGGCTGTCCCCCGCGCCCCGATGTGGCCCAAGACGCGCGGTTTGTCGCTGGCCAGATATTTGGCCCCGATGGCCGTTACCGCACCGGTCCGCATCCAGGTCATCAGGGTGCCGTCGATAATGGCGAAGGGCGCCCCGGTCTCGGGCCGGTAAAGAGTCACCAGGGCCAATTCAGAGGGCAGGCCATATTGGTAGTTGTTGTGAAAATCGCCGATGACCTTGACCCCGGCCACCTTGACCGGCTCGACATATCCTTTGAGGATGTTGAACAACTTCTCCGGATAATCAAGGGCCAGGTGATCCTTAGAGGGCATGATCACCTTTTTGTCGCCGTGGGCCTTGAGCCCCAGCTCGATGGCGTCCATGATTTCCTGCAGCCCAAGTTCCAGGGCGTCGATATCTTCTTTAGAGAGAAATAGAATTTCAATGCTTGCCATGTTCGCTGCCTCCTTTGAAAAGAAGTTACACGGAGTTACACAGAGCCCTCACAGGGAAACACAGAGCAAAAATACTCTGTGTGTCTCTGTGCCTGCTCTGTGTTCTCTGTGTTCCTGATTTTCATTACCTGAGCCCTGCGGGTATTGATGGCGAAGCCTAGGTTTGATGATGGCTCCATTGATGATGTTCGGGTGCATCTTAGCTTAAATTGTTAATTCACGCTAAATACGTCGACGATGTCACATTGCACGGAGTTGCCGGCAGTATGTCACTCTGAGCAACCAACGGGAGCACCCATACGGCACAGGTGATGAGTCCCTCAAAACGTCGCTTGCATGACACTACGCGGGGGATTCTTCACTCGCTACGCTCGTTCAGA
>JBFGLD010000501.1:0-5169 GCA_041576335.1 Anaerolineae bacterium
AATTATTCATAACAAATTTGCTTTCAGTTATAAGAACACGGGATTATAATAGTAGGTATGCTAGCTGAAACGAATGATACTCACCCAACTGCTGAAGCTGTTCAAATCAGGCTGTTACGTCAGGCCGGCCAGGTTCGCCGGTCCCGTTTGATGCTGTCAATTACCCAAAGTACGCTTAATCTCTCCCGTCTGGGTATACGGCAACAATATTCAGATCTTTCACCACTCGAGCAGAATCTAAAGTTTGTGGAGTTTGTTTATGGCCTCGATCTCGCTGTGCAGGTGAAGAAATACCTACAATTGAGCAATTCATGAGCAGTTCAGACATTATTCAAGCCACTCGACCGTTAATTCAATTGTTGGAGCAACATGCCATCCGGTATTACATCGGCGGCTCAGTTGCGAGTTCGGCCCATGGCTTGCCGCGCACAACGATCGACGTTGATATTGTCGTTGAACTCAAGCACACTTATGTTGAGACTATCGTTAAGGCTTTACAGGACAGGTTTTACATCGATGGGGATATGATCCACGCAGCGATCGATAACGAAACTTCTTTCAATATCGTTCATCTGGAAACATTCATCAAATTGGATGTCTTCATCTTGAAATCCAACGCTTACGAGCAAATGATTATTCAACGAGCGATAGAAGGAACGCTGGCCCCCGATGATGCGGATGAACTAATCGTTAGATTTTCATCTCCTGAAGATATTGTCTTGCATAAACTGCATTGGTTCAGAATGGGTGGTGAACAGTCTGAGCGTCAATGGCGGGATGTACTCGGTGTTCTGAAAGTTCAATTGGATGATTTAGATCGCGATTATATGCGCCAGTGGGCTCGACAATTAGGGGTGGATGACCTCCTAAACAGGGCTTTAGACGAAACCTCCTCCCCACCTGAGAAATAGAATAAGCTTCGCCAAGAATAAAATTTGTCCTACCTGAAGCGACGAATGCTTTGTTTAATGAAGCGCATCTTTGATTTTGCTGTCGAACTGTACCATCGTAACTCTTCAAAATCCGCAAGATCACCAACAGCGTCTCAATTGTCAATTGGTGCTGATTCCGTATCAAGCACATTGATCCCTTGTTAGCCACGCGGCTTAGGGTTCGGCGCCGTCGTCGGCAGCTCTACTGGGCCAACGCCGTCGATGTCCCCGGTTAAGATAACGGTTTATACCGATGGTCGTATTATACTGAAGAGGCCGATTGAGTTGAAAGTTACAGATAAAGACCAGCAAACTGCTCGTCGGACCATCTGGGAGAAAAAACACGCCGCTTATATCACATTCGCCTTTAGTTTTGGTCCTGCATAACCCCGTATCCATCAGAACAAAGGCTGCACGATGCGATAGAAGCTGGCTCAGGACTGAGCCAGCCTTTTTCATGTTTCTCGGGTAAGATCATCATTCAACGTCGGATATAAGAGTTCTTGTTACCCAGAGGGGTCTGCCTTTTTGACACTTAACTTACTGTCCATTGAAACGGCACTGGCTCATATTTACAGGAAGAAGAAATTGATAAACAGTTGTTCAAATTTTGAGAAGGATGTGCCTGGCTCAGGATAACTCCTTGGAGATTGGCCCCTCCTCTTCATTGAGAAGGGACCAATTAAAAAAGGGAGGTACATAAAGACGCTGGTTTTTTTAAGATTGGCGGGCATTGACAAACGTTTGCAGCGTCTTTTCTTGATGTTGAAGTGTTCGGATAATGACCGTTAAAGCAACGGTGATTCCGGTAAACAGGAAGCCCATCCCCAAGAACCGCAAGGCCGCCAGCCAGGGTAGGGTGCCCGTAATGACCCCCAGTTGCGCCAGCAAAGCCGAACCGGCTTCAGCCGGGTTTAGCTCAGTCGCGATTGAGTGGTTAAAGTAGGAAGAGGCCACTCCGGTGAGCGATACGGCCCAGACCAGGCCGATGATGAGCAAAAGCCAGCCCATCATCATAATCATAGGGAACATCTTGGCTGTGGCCGGTTTGGGAGGCGTACCGGGGTTCAGCTTGGCCGACCATTGAGCCATAACATCTGTGCCCAGGTTACGCAAGGTGGTGGCTATCAGACCCAGGGCCATTGTGATTGCGCCCAACATTATGCCCAGCCCAAGAAACTTTAGGGCCGGCACCCAGATTGGAACCGTGTGCCGGGTAACGTTGGCCAGGGCCAGGGCAGAACCGGCACCGGCCGCCTCGCGGGTGGCTTTATCTACCGAAAAGAAAATCGCTTGCGCGTTTGACCCAGAAAACAGGGCCACCAGAAAAGCTATCAAGACAATCATCAATCCCAACCAGGCAAACATCTGGTACATTTTCATCATAGAATTCTGCATTTTTTCCATCATTGTAATTACTCCTCTATATATTCAAACCTTCAGTTAATGTGCCGGTACCGGAGCGGGCGATGCTGTATTTGGTGATGTCGCTACACCGGCCGGTTCCGGTAATTTTTCTACCACTTGAGGAATAGCCGACTGCTGGTAGCGCAAGGCGAAGATAATTGCGCCCAGACCGTTGACAATGCCCAGAAACAAGAAGGCCACGCCCACAAATTTAAAGGCTTCCAGCCAGGTTTCAGCCGCGTGAATGGCGGCCAAATCGGCCAGCAGCGGTGAGCCGGTTGCGGCTGCGTCAATAGTTGTTATCGGGTTGCTATACACCGCCGAGGCCGTGCCGGCCACACCCAGTGAAACAATAAAGCCGACAATGATAACCAGCATACCCAGCATCATAAACATGCGCATCAGGTAAACCGTTTTCGGTTTTGGAGGGACTGGCACGCGGGCATTATCCGGCACGCTGGCCATCACTTTTTTACCCAGGTCCTGTAATTTCAGGGCAATTACACCCAGGGCCATTGTGATTCCGCCCAAAATCATAGCTACCCCCAAAAACTTAAAGTACGGCAGCCAGACGATGGTGCTTTCTATACCGGCCCTGACCTGGGCCAGTTCAACGCTGGCATCGCGGGCGGCCTTATCCACAGCGTAGTAAGCGGCCGAGTTTCCGGCGTTGACCACGCCGATGATAACGGCAATCATTACAATCATAAAGCCCATACCAATAAAGATCGGAAAGCGTTTCATCATTGCTTGCAACATCTTTTCCATTTTAAAACTCCTTTTCAATATTTTTCTTAATATTCATTGTTATTTGTGGCCCATCAAGGGGATGGCCTTGGTCAAAATTTCAGTTCGGCGCTCCAGGATACCCGGAATAGCCGCAAATTCCATAGCAATCCCTACCATAAATGAGGATACACCCAGGAATATGAGCGGCGGTAGCAGCTTTGGCCACCAGGCCAGCGTTGTCAGGGAACCGAGCAAAGCCGAGCCGACTTGCGCGGCATCGCGCGTGGCTTTGGCGTTAGCTCCCCAATAACTTGCCGCGGTCGGGGCTAGCACAAGCACACCGACCAGAACTGAAAATCCTATCAGGATCCACCCCATCAGGGTGAAGATTGGAAACAACTTAAGTCCGGTTGTTTCCCGGTCTAGTTTAGAAAGTTTTGGTGCTGCCATTTAATTACCTCCTGTGTAATAAAAAACTGCATTTGGTTAGAATTTGATTTTCTCAGACCACTTTTCAGCGGCCACTGACATCAATCTAACACATTCAGTTACAAAATTCGGAAACGGTTTGGTGACGGAATGGTGACGGTCTGTTTGGACAACGTTCACCCCGGTAAGATTAAGTTGATCGCGCGGGTCTAAAATATATAAAAGCGTAGGAGGCAGCGAAAGAAAGCCAATAATGTTCCAGGGTTCTAATCTGAAAAAGGAGCAATCCAATGACTCTTTATGCTGATCGTATACGTGACACTTCCCTTCATCCTTGTTACTCTTCTGATGAGGCGACTTCCCCAAGTCCCAACGCTGCGCCCCGCCGGCATAACGTCACTTTGATGCTTGTGAGCGCTGTGGCTGTCTTGCTGCTCCTGTCTAACATGTTTTTGGGATACCATTTCTATTTGAATACGTTTGCCGCGTCACCTGCTCCAAGTCCATTTTCCGCGGATGGTTTGACCGGGGTTAGTCCAACATTCATTAATGAGGAAGAAACGCTAACCCAACTTTATGAAGATATGGAACCATCGGTTGTAAAGATTATCGTGGTCCGCGAGGGTGAGATTGATCCATCTCAAGCAGATCTGCAGGGTGATGGTTTGGGTTCCGGGGTGATATTTGATGACCAGGGACTCATTGTTACCAATAGACACGTGGTGGCCGGTGTCGCTGACGCGGTGGTCAAATTAGCCAGTGGACGTATCGTGAAAGCTGAAATTCTAGGACAAGACCCCGGCACCGATTTAGCCGTTCTAGAAATTGATGTGCCGGAGGAAGAGCTAACCGCAGCCTCTTTTGTAGACTCCAATGCTTTGCGTGTGGGGCAGGTGGCCGTTGCAATCGGACACCCGTTCGGCCTTGAAAAAACATTAACCGTGGGACACGTGAGCGGTTTAAATAGAGAAACACCAACCAAGGATAAATACAAGCCGGTGATACAACATATGATTCAGACAGATGCGGTCATCAACCCGGGTAACAGCGGCGGACCTTTGTTGAACTTGCGGGGCGAGGTCATGGGGATCAACACAACCCTCTTTTCTTTCGATCGAGGCTGGCAGGGGGTTGGGTTTGCTGTGCCCAGCAACACGGTTCGCGATGTAGCCGCAGAACTTGTGGAAAAAGGGTATGTGTCCAGGCCCTATGTGGGTATTGTGGGCATTTCTCTAAACGCCCAACGCGCCAAACGGTTGGGAATAGCGGTTGATCACGGCGTCCTCATTCAGGAAGTGTCGCTGAACTCACCAGCCAGGGAGGCCGGGGTACAGTCCGGCACACAGTCTGTTTGGCTGGGTAATCGGCGGGTGCGGGTGGATGGAGATATACTGGTTGCCGTAGATGGCCGGCCGGTTGACTCAATGGAGACACTGAGCGAAATTTTACAAGCCCGGCACATTGGCGACACCCTAACCCTGAAGATACAACGTGATGGTGAGGAAATAGAGCTAACGGTTACGGTAAGCGAACAGCCCGTGAACAAGTGACGGATTTAGTTTGGAGAGACAAATTCAATCCGGTGCGACCAGGCGATAACCAACACCGCGCACGTTTAATAGATAACGTGGGGTAGCCGGATCGGGTTCGATTTTTTGACGCGCGGCGGACA
>JBFGLD010000502.1:0-5164 GCA_041576335.1 Anaerolineae bacterium
AGCCCCAATGCGGCTATCGGCACCCACGGTAATTGGGCCAAGAATTTTGGCTCCAGCCCCCACCACGACCCGGTCTTGCAAGGTAGGGTGTCGCTTAACTTTTTCCAGGCTCGTACCGCCCAAGGTTACGCCGTGGTACAGGGAAACATCTCTACCAATCTCTGTGGTTTCGCCAATGACAATACCCATGCCGTGGTCTATAAAGAAACCGGGGCCAATTTGGGCGCCGGGATGAATCTCTATGCCGGTCAGAAACCGCATAATGTGTGACCCCCAGCGGGCCAGCAGTTTAAGCTTATGTATCCACAGCCAGTGAGTCAAGCGGTGTCCCCAAATCGCGTGGAGACCGGGGTAGCAGAGAAAAATCTCCAGTACGCTGCGTACTGCCGGGTCACGCTCAAAGATTACGTGAATATCTGTGCGAACGGTGTTTGTTAATGACATTTCAACCTCCTATAAAGTGTATGGGATCTCGGGGGTGTGAACTCCCGAGGTTTCAAAACAACCTTAGTGTCTGGTCGTCAATTCGAGCGCAGGTATTCAGCCAGTAAAGATTGACTGCGTTAATTCTGCACTCCCGATTTTTCAGGCAGAAGCTTAATCTGATAGATCTACAAACAGGGCGGTACTGAGGTAACGCTCGCCAAATGAGGGAATAATAACCACAATCAGCTTGCCCTCGTTGTCCGGGCGACGGGCCACAGACAGGGCCGCCCATACCGCCGCACCGGATGAGATGCCTACCAGCAAGCCTTCCTCCCTGGCCATGCGGCGGGCGATAGAAAAGGCATCGTCTGCCTTTACACGGATAACCTCGTCGTAGCTCTCTGTGTTAAGAACATCCGGGATAAAACCTGCGCCAATTCCTTGAATGGGATGTGGCCCTTTCTCCCCGCCGGAGAGTATCGGGGAAGCATCCGGCTCTACGGCGATTGACCTGAATGAGGCTTTGCGTGGCTTAAGCACCTCGCTAACACCGGTAATGGTACCGCCAGTGCCGACACCCGCCACCAGGATGTCGACCTGCCCATCCGTGTCCTCCCAGATCTCTTCGGCAGTGGTTTTGCGGTGAATCTCCGGGTTGGCCGGATTCTGGAACTGCTGGGGCATATAATATTTGCCGGGGTCGGAATCAACCAGTTCCTTGGCTTTGTTGATAGCTCCGTTCATGCCCTCACTACCAGGGGTGAGGATAAGATCTGCCCCGTAGGCACGCAGCAGCACGCGGCGCTCTTTGCTCATAGTGTCTGGCATGGTTAGGAGGCATTTATATCCTCTGGCCGCGCAAACAAAAGCCAGGGCTATGCCGGTGTTGCCGCTGGTGGGTTCTACAATTACCGTATCCTGGTTGATCAGGCCGGCCTCTTCAGCAGCATCGATCATAGATACACCAATGCGGTCTTTTACGCTATGAGCCGGGTTGTAAAACTCCAGCTTGGCCACCACATCGGCTACACAACCTTCCGTCAGCCGATTTAGCCTGACCAGTGGGGTATTACCTATTAGGTCTGTTACATTGTCTGCAATTTTCACGACAGTTCTCCTTTTTTGGATTTAAAGTAAAAGGGCTCATCACGTGTAAGATGCACCACGATGAGCCTTTTCAGACCGGATAGGTATTCAGACTACTTACTTTTGCTTTTTAACACTGGGAGGATCATCTCTTGCTTTACCGGCGTGACTCATCGGGTCGCATCATGAGCAGCGGGTATAAGCCACAACCGCCAATGGGTTTATGGCCTCACCCGCCTGGTACAGGTACAATGATGCTGCACAGATAGTCTGCCATTATCCGGCTGTTTGAGAAATAGTATCCTCACGGCTTTAACTCTTGCAAGACGCTTGGGTAATAATTGCCTGCAGCCCTAAATTTAGCCTGACAGACGATGATGGACGAATGACGGAGCGGTGTTATGCGGCTGCGTTTTCTATCGCCTGCTCAAAAGGTATATCCAAGGTGACACACAGCCCGGATTCGGGTGATGTGTCTCTCTCCTCAAAGGTGGGACGCAGGGTTTGGAAGTCTGCTCAAAAGCCTCTGGTTTTCATGTTTAGTGGTATGTATCACAAACTTGTGAAGGCGACGAGTTTGGGCTGATTATACCACACTTCCGCCATAATTGAGAAAAACGGATAGGAACCGTAATTACTTTGGGACATCATTTTGGATCAGGGGGTAGTGTAGGCCGCCAGCGCACAGCATGATCTGTGTTTCCAGCGACCTCACTCCAAACCGGACGTGAACTGTTAAGCTCATCCGGCTTTCCGCATCCACCCAGCCGTGTCTGAGTGGACCTCAAAGAGAGGGACCTTAAGTTCGGATTTCAGGAGCTGGCAGTCGCTCTAGAATTTCAGAGAGACTGGCCCCATCGTATTTTCCCTGATGGATATCAAGATGACATTGTCTACAGACCGGGAGTTGTTTGCGGTTGATAGCCGCCATATAAAGGGAAAAGCCTTTGAGGGCGTGTCCGCGTTTGCGGATATGTCTGAGGTGATGCATCTCCACTTTATCTGGGCTGGTACAGATGGCACAATGGTCGAGTAATCTAGAGGTAGTGCGTTTGGGCCACCAGGTAGGACGCGTGTCCATTTCGGTCGAGTGTCTTTTCACCTTCTTTACTTGTCTGAGGGGTTGGTTGAAGAAGTGGATTTCCCGACCGGTCGGTCTGAGGTAAGAGATATTTGGTCCGTATTTACGGAAGATCGCTTTAAGGGAACTCCGTTCTTTTTGGGCTAAGGTTTTGGCCAAGGAATAGCGCAAGATGTAGCGCGTGTAATGAAGGGCGGAGACATTATGGGCGAGTTGGTAGTAATTGTACCAGCCGCGCATTAACCCGTTGTAGTGCTCAATAATGTGGTCTACTGGTTGGTGGATCAGGGCGCCGACGCTAGCGGGTTGACCTTTGGCCATATAAGGCTTGAGCTTCTGGGTCAATTCCTTTAGTGGGACGAGTAAGGTGATGTTCCCGGAACCTGTTTTGGTCGTTTGGACCACGTTGTGGCGGGACCCTTTGCGGCGCAGATTGCGTCTACGTAGTCGTGCGGGCGCTGTCTTGAATTCATATCCCAGAAAGGGGATTTTCTCGGTGGTCAGGTGGTAGATCCGTGTTTTACACTGGTTTAGTTCGAGTTTCAGATCCTTGGCCAGAAAAGAGGCCAGATCCTCCCGAACCTGTTCGGCCAGAGCTCTCGGACCGATAACCCCAACGATCACATCATCAGCATACCGCATAAATTTGACCCTGGTGTAGTCCGTTGGATGGTGGTAGTCAGCGCTTGGTGTTTGGAGGATGCGATGATTTAAGTCGCGGAGTTGGTTTTGCAGCTCATCCCGCAGAGATGGGGTGGTTGCCCCTTGTTCCAGGAGTAGTCGGCGTTGCCTGATTAGCCTGACTTGGGTCGAGTTCCGTTTTCGGCGCTTGCCGTTGGTGTAACGTTGGCTAATAGTGGCTAATTCTCGGTCAAGTTTATCCAAATAGATATTCGTCAAAATGGGCGAGCTGATTGAGCCTTGTGGTGACCCGCTGTAAGTGCGGTGGTAGACCCAGTTTTCTAGGTAGCCTGCTTTCAGGAATTTACGGATTAGATTGCTGAAACGATCATCTCGGATCCTTTCCTGCAGGATATCCAGCAACCGGTGGTGATTAATTCGTTCGAAGCATTCTGTGATATCGGCTTGGATGGCCCAGGTGACCCCATTCCAATTGATCTTGAGGTTTTCTAAAGCCGTGTGGCAACTTCTCTGTGGGCGAAATCCGTGGCTGTTGTCGTGGAACGTTGGTTCGTAGATAGCTTCTAGGATTAATCGCAGGCATTCTTGCACGATTTTGTCCTGAGGGGAAGGGATCCCTAGCGGGCGGAGGCCCTTGCTTTTAGGAATGTAGATTCGCCTGACCGGGGTGGGTTGATATTGCTCTGACCGGAGCTCGGCCATTCGTTTTTGGATCTCCGCCAGGCTGAACCCATCGAGGGTTTGGCCATCTGCGCCTGGGGTCATATTGCCCGGTTTACTTTTTATGCGTTCATAGGCCAGGATGTGGAGTGTTGGGTTATACAGCAGGCGGTATAAGTCCTGGTTAATCCAGGCTGGGTTGTTACGATTTTTCGTCCGAATGATATCCAAAGCATCGCGGGCTTGTATCATATTGCATGACACCCTTTTGCTTGTCTATCCAAGGTCTGCTACGCTCCTTTCCCGTGCCTGGCCCATTACAGACCATACTTTGAGTATTATGAGCGTTCCGTCAACCGCCATTTTCAGAGCCACCATTGCAGGTTCTCCCGCCGACCAAGTGACACGGATCTTGGTCGGGTTGGTGAGGTTGATCCCGTAGTTCAGGCCGAAAGGTCGTCGTTGGACTTAGGTCGGCTGTTCGTCCCGTTAAATCTGCTCGTTGCAGATCGCCCCTCGTTCAGAGAGTCATCAAGCCCCCAGACCTGGCTTGATGAGACCGAGGGCTAGGGTTTCAAGCCACTTTCCCTAGTGTTATGCGAGGCACCGCTCAGGACTAGCCTTTGGGCAGTTTAGCTCTGACCTTATCCAACCTAACTCGACCCCCAGTCGTTGACTGTGGCTTGCCAAACTAGGGTCTTTTCCGCCATGCTACACTCCCCAGCCTGTTACCAGGTCTGGATAAGGCGGATGTTTTACAACCGTTCTCTCTATTGTTGACCTCCTATGAGGTATCCTTTCGTACTGCTTAACTACGGCGCACTCTGGGGCGCAACCATACGGAATCTTACGGTCTCATTGACATAACTAGCTAAAATGGTGTCAGAAAGATCGTTCAGACCAAGGAAAGGCTATAATCTCTCGGATTTCACTTTCTCCGACAGGGGCGTAAGGCCATAGACGGGTCCAAAAAAAGGGACGGATACTGTTGGCGAACTATACAGCAAGGGGCGCCAACCTGGCGAAGCGAGACTTACGAGTTTTGGCCCGAGGAATCTCGTCAAGCCAGGCTACGATACGATCGAGATTGATCGCCGCCGCCGTGGCGATGTTTTGGAAGTGCGTTTTTGCTAAGCCTCGGTAACGGGTTCTCCTCAAGCCAAAGGCGCGCACTGCCTGGGAAATGGTGCCTTCTACCCCAGCCCGCTTGTTATAGAGTTTTTTGCCAGCCTCTGTCGTTTGCAATTGGCGGGCCGCTTTGAGGGCTTC
>JBFGLD010000503.1:0-5155 GCA_041576335.1 Anaerolineae bacterium
CATCGAAATTGAGGAGATTTTTGGCTTTGGTGAGCGGTGTATTATGCGTTGGAGATACAGCTGGTTGGACACGAGAGGGGAAAAAGGGCATGTCCGAGGAGTCGATATATTCCGGGTGAGAAACGGTTCCATCCGCGAGAAGCTGTCCTACGTCAAGGGATAGATTGGATGTGAACGACAGAAACGGCTCTGAAATTGATTGCGTTCGAAGAACATGACTATTAATTTGGGTGAGGAAATCAGGGAATTAAAATCCCCGGTTCCGCGATTTATGCAACTTGAGACATATTCAAAGAAGCACGTTTGAATTTTTCGGAAGTATGTTGAGACTGCAAATAAGTAAAGTCAATTTTACCCCGGCAAGCTGGCTAACAAGCCCGTTTAAGTCGAGCGCCCAAGCAAGGTTCTTGTTGAAGCCGGCGTTTGATTGGGGCCGGATTACTTGGCCAGGTTGGGATAAATTGGGGTTGTCTTTGCCGGTGGGGGTGGAGTTTGATGTAGGGCCACACTTCAAGGCATCGGCTGCACGTGCGCCGGCTTTACGGGGGCGTTAGGGTGCAAAACGTTTAAGAAGGAGAAAGTCAGTGCAAGCTGACCCTGGGGAAACAGGCACTTTTTTTTTAAAAAATTTTCTGCGGTTTACCCAACATCCCCTGGAAAGACATTGAAATTCAGCTTGTAGCCTGTGGGGCCGTGATCAGTGAAAGGAAAGGTCAAGGGTACGCATTGCCTTAAACGATGTCAGAGCCATTTTTCATCGTCCGCATTCGCAACCATCAGCTAACAGCAAAAATAGATCAATGATATAAAACTGTGAAGATACATATTTCGGAAAGGGAAAAATGACAGATTTTGAAATAGCCATGTTTATCGTTTTTATTTTTTCTATCGTCCAATCGGTAATTGGCGTAGGCTTATTGGTTTTTGGCACCCCAACTCTTTTATTGCTCGGCTATTCTTTTGAGGTGACGATTGCCTATTTATTGCCTGCTTCAATCGGTATCAGTTGTATGCAGATTTTTCATGGGAAAGAACATATCAAATTACGAAAGGATTTTCTGATATTTACTGTTCCCTTCATAATATTCGGCCTCGCTTTGGTTTTAACAAACCGATTTGCCTTTGATATGAAAACGGTCGTTGGGCTTATGTTAATTCTAACCGCCGCCATCCGCCTGTTTCCTAAACTGCAAAAGGCCATGAAACGTATCTTAGAAAAGCAGTTGAAACTGTATTTAATTGGCATGGGATTTATCCATGGCCTTTCAAATATGGGCGGTGGGCTCTTAACTATTTTGTCATCAGGGTTGTTTGACAATAAGAAAGAAATTCGGGTGAACATTGCTTATGGATACCTGATATTCGCCCTGACCCAAATCATCGTTTTGGCCGTCCTTCGTCCGCACCTCCTAAAAGTAGATAATCTTGTCTTTCTCGTCATTTCGCTGTTTACTTATCTCTTGCTGGGAAATTTTATTTTTCATAAATCATCAGAAAAAACGTACCAAAATTTCATCACGCTATTTACCTTAGCCTATGGGGTGGTGCTGTTAGTCTAAGGGTCTAGGTCGCTGCTTGAGGCTGAGAGCTTTTTCGAGATCGGCGATGGTCTGGTAAGGCCGCTCTTCGAACGCTTGCTCGGTTGTTGACTTGTCATCGCCGCTCTGCTATATTCCATCTACCCGCCTTTCAGATCCGCCCAGACCACTACTCTCGGAACCCCTTGCGTGCCATAATGAGCCAGGCGGCCTGGGCTGCTTCCAGAACCAAAGACACCTTTCTGAAAGCTCGTTATCATCGTTTGGCTGCCCGTCGCGGCAAGAAACGGGCTATTGTGGCCATTGCCCGTTCTATGTTGGAGAGGGCCTGGTATATGCGCTCCCGTCGTCAACCCTATCGTGAGTTGGACGCTGCGTATCATGACCGACGAAAGAAAGATACCAAATTAACCTATTTAACCGAGCAGTTGACTAAACCGGGCTTTCACGTCACTCTTGACCCCGCCCTCAGAATGACATATTTTTGTGCCGCCCTTAGTGGTTAAAGGCAATAACACGTAGGTCAGGTCGAGCAAGAGTCAGCTAACAAAATAGTTAGAGGAGTAAATGTGTTAACGCACCAACCATTTTCCCCCCAATCTTTTTTTTCAGTAGAAGATATCAGCCAGCCGAGTGTTCCTCGGGTTCTCATTGCGCCACACAGATATATTCAAGGCGAGGGGATCCTGGATCATCTCGGACGCTATCTCTCGATTATATCAAGTAAAAGGGCGGCAATTTTTATTTCTGAAGGCGGGCAACGAAGACTTGGGAACCGGATAATACAGAGCTTGAAGCAAGCCCAAGTCCAGTCTATTGTAGAGATATTTAGGGGCGAGTGTTCGACTGAAGAAGTTGATCGTGCCGCAGCAGTTCTGAGACGTGAGGAAGCTCCTATCGATTGCCTTATTGCCGTAGGTGGAGGAAAATGTCTTGATGCTGGTAAATGTGTTGCCTTTCGTTTGTCAGTTCCGGTAGTCATCTGTCCGACCATAGCCTCAACTGACGCGCCGTGTTCGGCGCTATCTGTCATGTATACTCCAGAAGGGGTCTTCAACAGGGTAGAGTTTTTTCCAAACAGTCCAAACATCGTGGCCATTGACACACGGATCATTGTCGAGGCACCTTTGCGCTACTTGGTCGCCGGTATGGGAGATGCCCTGGCCACCTGGTATGAGGCCCGAACCTGTTTCCGAAATTCTGAAGCCAGATCAACCGTTGGGGCTCATCTGACCATAGCAGCCCTGACAATCGCAGAGTTGTGTGCCAAAACGGTGTTTGAATACGGCTTGGCAGCGGCAGCGGCTGTTAGACAAGCCGAAGTCAACGACGCCTTTGAACGAGTGGTCGAAGCTAATACTCTCTTAAGTGGCGTAGGCTTTGAGAGCGGAGGTCTGGCCGCCGCTCATGCTGTGGCTAGTGGATTGACGGTGCTGCCCACACTACAGCAACACCTCTTGCATGGTGAAAAGGTGGCGATTGGGCTCTTAACCCAGCTCGTTTTGGAGGATGACCTGGATGAAGCGAAGCGGGTAGCCGTTTTCTTAGCCAAAGTTGGCTTACCAGTCCATCTTGGCCACCTTGGATTAGACCTAGAAGCTGATGGAGAAGCCTTAATGGCGGTCATAGATGCGACCATGGCCTCCCCCATAATTCACAATGAGCCCTTTGAAGTCACGCCTGAGAAAATTTTGACCGCCCTTTCACAGGTACACCAACTAGGTCTGGAGGTCACAGCATCGATTGGAGATGATGCCTATCGTGATCTGCAAGGGGGATGAGGGGCAGGGCAAATAAGAGTGAGTAGCCTTCAATTGTAAGTGCTGCCTAACAATGCCAACAGAGCAGACGTCCAAGCCCGGCCTTTATTGTTGCAGGTGTTGCTTGCAACGGCAACTCAAATTGAGGTAATCTTGCCAGCAAAGGCATTTTTCGGCGGAGTGGTGTTTTGTGTAGTGCCGTGTGGGGTGTGAAATGAGTAAACGCTCAATCCTGTTCAGGTTTGGAATACGCTCACTGTTGATATTGTCTCTTCTCGCTATAATGCCGTCGTGTCTTATTACTTCTAAGCGCCTAGATTCTGAAAGAGTTAGGGAAATTGCGCTCGATCATGTAAAATCAAGCCCTTACTTGAAGAACATCGACACGACGCGTGTATCAATCACATTGCAAGACGACAGGCAAGCCTATGTAGTTGACTTTGCCTGGAAAGATGCAGGCCAGATTCGGCCTGGCTTGTGGGCCGAAGGTTATTACGTAGTCGTGGATGCAAGATCCGGTGTTGTAGAAGAAGCATACGCATACGAAAGATAGTTTCAATGATTAATTGCTGTTGGCTCAAACGAATTCACTATCAAGAAAGAATGAACGGTCTGGTTTTTGACGTCGAAGAATTGTTAGGCGGGCCTTGTCAGTGAAAATCCGATTTTCGTTACAGAGATATCTAATGCGATCAAAGAAAATCGTCATACTAATTTTGACCATCGTGGTTTTTATAGCTGTAGGCTTGTTATTAATCAATGAATGTGCCTATGGTGGAGGTATGGGGGCTTCTTACAGACGGTGTGACTGTCTTGGAACTGAGTGGGAGCTATACGATCAAACCGCTGCCGATGGGCCGAGGAAGACTGTCTGTATAGGAATAGTTCAATCGACCCAGTGCTATCAGTATATTGATGGGCCAAGAATAGAATGTGGTTTGTGATAAACACAAATTGCTGTATCCTGCTTTTGAAGTCCGAATAAGTGTCCGGCACCTCCATACTGAGAACTAATTTGCTTTTTGCAACTCTCTGACTTTAAGCTACCATGGGCTTAAGGTCGGGGAGCAAAGCAAAGTGTCCTGCTCAGGCCTACCCATCACTATGGAGAAGCGCATTTAATGACCCCTATCCCCGGTCTCACTGAAAAAGAAGTGCAGGCTCGGCGCAAGTAGTCAGTTTCGATCATCTTCAAAGGAGTCAAGCTCATGCAATCAAGTGCCTCTACAGTAGCTCAATACTTATCGGAACTGCCCGCCGACCGTCGAGAAGCAGTCGAGGCAGTTCGCCAGACCATTCTGGATAACCTTCCGCCAGGTTACGAGGAAGTGATGAATTGGGGGATGATAACCTATCAAGTGCCCCTGGAAACCTGCCCGGACACCTACAACGGGAAACCGCTAATGTACGCCGCACTGGCCTCGCAGAAAAACCATATGGCAGTCTATTTGACCGGTATCTATATGGACGACGCGGCACGACAGACGTTTGAAGAGGCATATCAGGCAACGGGCAAGAGGTATGATGTTGGTAAGTCGTGTGTACGCTTTAGAAAGTTGGCCGATCTACCACTGGCGTTGATTGGCGAAAGCATTGCGTCGTTAGGTGTTGAGGCGTTTATTGCCCGGGTGGAACAGGCGCAATCTGTTCGCAAGAGCCGGCGGGCGCGACGTGGTTAAGGCATTATTGATCGTCGTATCCTTATCAATTTTCAAATAAGGTTGGATAGTGATGATGGAGAGACGCATCTGGCTTTTAAAGCTCACTTAGCAAGTAGACTGCCGGAGACATCAGTTTTTCAAACGCTTAAGGAAGCCTCTGATTTTTTTGAAGCGGGATCGCTAGGCTATTCAGCTA
>JBFGLD010000504.1:0-5141 GCA_041576335.1 Anaerolineae bacterium
TAGCGGTTTCCAGAGAGAGTTCTGCCAGAATGCGTTTGATTTTGGCCACTTGCTGGGCGTTGTTTTCGGCCAACTGGCCTTTTCCCAGATAGAGACTGTCTTCCAAGCCAACCCGAACATGGCTGCCCATAATTGCGCCGGCAGTGACAATGTTCATCTGGTACCGGCCGCTGCCAAGCACAGACCACTGCACCTCATCCCCCAACAGCCGATCGGCCGTTTGGCGCATGTAAACCAGATTGTCGATAACATCGGCCCCAATACCACCCATAGTGCCCATCACAAACTGGATAAAAATCGGCGGTTTGACCAAGCCCGTGTCGAGGTAGTAAGCCAGCGTATAAAGGTGACCAATATCATAGGCTTCAAACTCAAAGCGCGTACCGGTTTCCTGGGTTAGATGCTTAAGTATGAACTCAATATCCGCAAAATTGCTGGCAAATGGCTCGCGGCGGGTCAATTCGAGAAATTCCTCCTCCCACTTAAACTTCCACTGCCCCTGATATTTGGGGATCATCGGAAAGCCACCATAGTTTATTGTGCCCAGGTTGCACGTACACAGCTCGGGCCGGAGTATTTTAATGACATTGAGCCGCTCGGCGATGGTCTGGCCGGTGGCACCGCCCGTGGTCAGGCTGATAACGGCATCAGTTTTTTCCTTAATGCGGGTGGCATACTCGCGGAACAGTGCAGGATCGGGCGTGGGCGCCCCAGTTTCTGGGTTGCGAGCGTGGAGGTGAATCACCGCCGCACCGGCCTCATAGGCACCGATGGCGTTGTTAACAATGTCGTCAGGCGTAACCGGCAAATGGGGTGACATGGTGGGTGTAAAGGATGCGCCGGTAATGGCACAGGTGATGATCACTTTCTTGGCCAAAGATATCTCCTGGTTAGTCACGATTGGGTGAATTTTATCGTCAAATTCAACCTACTTGACACATATCAGTTTATCTCTACAATTGTTCCATAGAATGAAACTATACTATATTATGGAACCAGCGGATATTAGCACAGGGTTTTTGAAATGTCAACCATTCGCACGTTAGATCGAGCCTTTTCGATTTTAAGGGTCGTAGCCCAACATCCCGACGGGGTTGGGGTCAGTGACGTGGCTGCCGAACTTGGCTTGGCTAAGAGCACCATCTCACGCCTGCTGACGGCTATGAACAGCTGGGAGATAGTCGAGCGCACCGCCGAAAATCGTTTTCGAATTGGCTCGGAACCGGTCCGTTGGGTCGGGCAGCAGCCGTTTACAGCGACGTTACCGGCATTAGCCCGGCCGGTGCTGCAGAAGATCGCCGATGAAACGGGAGAGGCAGTGGCCATTTGTATTCTAAAAGGATTTCAGGTCTTTTACGTTGATCATGTGCAAAGTTACCAGGATATTCAAGTACGTGATTGGACCGGGGAACAGCTTCCACTCCACGTTTCTTCGGCCGGAAAAGTGTTATTGGCTTACAGCCCGGTCGAATTCGTAGAGGCGTTCCTCCGGCGCCCCTTATTACCCTTCACCGATCAGAGTATTGTTGATCCGGAGGCGCTTAGAGCAGAACTGATTGCCGTGCGGGCACAGGGGTATGCCCTGACGGACGAAGAGTACAGCCAGGGTATCATTGGGCTGGCTGTACCGGTTTTCAACCGTCAGGGCGAGGTGGTAGCCGCCATCAACGTGTACGGCCCTAAATTCCGCTTAAAATCGCCGGCCACGCAGGCGCAAATCATCGAAAAATTGAGCGTTGAAGTAGGAAGTCTAGCCAATGTCTAATCTTGGGCGAGCCTGCCCGGTGGCGGGTCATTCTTCTAGGACTGATGAATACCGCCTGGAGTATGGAAAATGTTAACACCAAATATTGAGGCGCCGCTGTCTTTGTATTTCGATACGGTCCGGGCTGAATGGATCGATTACAACCGGCATATGAGCGAGGGCTATTACGGGGTGGCCTTTGGACATGGCACGGATGCTTTTATGGATTTTGTTGGGCTGGATGCGGCCTATCGCGGCCGGGCTAAAGCCACAATTTACACGGTGGAAAGCCACACCACCTTTTTGCGAGAGCTAACAGTGGGAACGCGTCTCCGGTTCACCACCCAGGTGCTTGGATTCGATGCTAAACGAATCCATATCTTCCATCAAATGTGGCAGTCCGATGAAGACTATTTAGCCGCAACCATGGAGGCGATGCTATTACATGTCAATCATGAGCCGCGGACTGTGCCCATGCCCCCCGAGATTCTGGCCAGGATCGAGGCGATTTATGTGGTGCATACAGCGTTACCCCGTCCACCCCAGGCGGGTCGCGGTATCGGCCTGTGAGCGTCGAAACTCAGGCCTGACTTGGACTTATCCAAGTCTTTTCACACCGTCTTCACACACCCTCCACAAAATCTCCACAACTGTCTGTTATTCTGAATACATAAAGAAAAATAGAGCACCTGCTGGGTCAAAGCAGGCGAGCTAACAAATGCAAAGGAGATACACAATGAAATTCGGAAAATGGATCGTTATTGCCGTGGTGGGAGCAGCCTTACTCGCGGGTATCGCGCTGGCGCCGGTCGTGCTGGCTCAAGGACCGGCTAACGACAACAGCCCCGGCTATGGCATTAGGGCTATCCATGGCCTCACCCCGGATAGCGTCGTCGACGCCTTTCTGACCCTTCGCGCGGAGAAATTGGCCGACCTGGTGACCAACGGTCAGCTAACCCAGGAACAAGCCGATGCCATGTTAGCCACAATGAAAGCTAACGTGACCGAGCATTTGAATGCGCCCTGGTCTCCTCGTGGTCCCGGGCAGGGCGGCGGTCCCGGCTTTGTCGATGAAGACGGTGATGGTGTCTGCGACCATGCCGGAAGCGGTCAATCCGCAGCTCGTAGCGGCCGCATGAGGGGGCGTTGGACCCAACAATAGTAAAATTTAGGTTAAGACCTGACGGACCCCCAAAAAGCGGTCCGTCAGGTCTTTTTTTGATAGTTGTTTTCTGTAAATTGTTAGAGCGAGATAAAAATCCGCTGATTCGCTGGTATCACCAGGCAAGACTTGACAGACCGTGATCTGAGCTTATCATTAACGGGTCGCTGTGATAATTGATTGTCAAGAAAGGATAAAAAAATGATTGTCAAACAACCATTTGGCCGGTCCGGCCATATGAGTACGCGCACAATTTTTGGGGGCGCCGCCCTGTGGAGCGTGACTCAAGATGAGGCGAATCGCGTTCTCGAACTGTTGCTTGAGCATGGTGTCAACCATATTGATACCGCCGCTAATTATGGCGACGCCGAATTACGGATTGGTCCCTGGATGGCGCAGCACCGCCAAGATTTCTTTTTGGCGACCAAGACCCAGGAGAGAACCTACCAAAAAGCCCGGGAGGAAATACACCGTTCGTTGGAAAGGCTGCGTGTAGAACAAATCGATCTGCTGCAACTGCACTATCTGGTCGATCCGCAAGAGTGGGAAATCGCGATGGGGCCGGGCGGCGCCCTGGAGGCGGCAGTCGAAGCCCGCGAAGAGGGCTTGATCCGCTTTATCGGCGTTACCGGCCACGACGTTGCCGTAGCTGAAATGCAAATGCGCTCACTGGAGCGATTTGATTTCGACTCGGTGCTGCTGCCGTATAACTACGTGATGATGCAAAACCCGCAGTATGCCGCCGATTTTGAGGCGTTGCTGGCCCTCTGCCGGGACCGCAAAGTGGCGGTTCAAACGATTAAGGGGATCGCCCGTGGCCGGTGGGGTGACAGACCGCAGACTCGCACCACCTGGTATGAACCGCTGGAAACGCAGGCCGACATCGATCGGGCCGTACATTGGATTTTGAGCCGGCCCGGTATTTTCTTGAACACCGTTGGCGACATTCACCTTTTGCCCAAAGTTCTGGATGCTGCCAGCCGCTTCCAAGCCGGCCCCTCCGCCGCGGCGATGAACGAGGAGATAGAGCGGTTGGAGATTACCCCACTCTTTGTTTAATATAATTAGGGAGAAGATCCATGAATTACCGTTTTCTTGGAAAAACCGGACTTAGGGTCAGCGAGCTTTGTTTAGGCGCGATGACCTTTGGTCGAGAAACGAACGAGGAAGCTAGCCACAAGATGCTGGACTATTTTGTAGAAGCTGGCGGTAATTTTATTGACACGGCAGATGTGTATACCCAGGGCGTTTCAGAGGAAATTGTTGGCCGCTGGCTGAAGGGTAAATCGCGGGATGACCTCGTTATTGCTACTAAGGTCCGTTTTCCAATGGGAGAAGGTCCGAACGACGTGGGCTTGAGCCGGAAGCACATTTTGGCAGGCGTGGAACAGAGCCTACGTCGCCTGGACACCGACTACATCGATCTGTATCAGGTTCACTGCTGGGATGGGGCTACACCACTTGAGGAGACGCTGCGTACCCTTGATACCCTGGTGCAGAGTGGCAAGGTGCGCTACATCGGGGCCAGTAATTTTAGTGGTTGGCAGTTACAGAAGGCTGTCGACTTGAGCCGGCAAATGGGCTGGGCCCGGTTCTCTTCGCTGCAACCCCTCTATAACTTGCTTGATCGCTCGACGGAATGGGAACTGGTACCGGTTTGCCGGAACGAGGGGCTGGGGATTATTCCCTGGAGTCCGCTGCGGGGTGGTTGGTTGAGCGGCAAATATCAACGGAGCATGAGCGCACCCCCAACCGGTACCCGGATCGAAATTGCTGAAGAACAGGGCTGGAGTGAATCTTGGAGCGTGTACAACAATGAGCGCACTTGGAACGTTATCGACGTACTCATGGCCGTCTCCAATGAACTGAACAAAACACCGGCTCAGGTGGCCCTTAATTGGCTGCTGCAGCGCCCAGGCGTGACCGCCCCCATCATTGGCGCCCGCACAATGAAGCATTTAAGGGACAACGTAGGCGCCGGTGGTTGGTCCCTGAGCCAAGAGCAGATGGCCCGGCTCAATCAAGTCGGCGACGTGACGCTGCCGTATCCTTATGATTTCATTTGGGATGCCCAGCAGCGGCGGTGAGTGTCTTTGCTTTAGACAAAGTCTGGCGCACTGCGCTGGACAACTAACGAGAGTTTTTGCTGACCACGTAACCAGTTTTTAACCTGGTCATCTGACCAGGCACTGCCACAATAGCAACTAATGTGATACCCCGTGCAGGACCGCCACA
>JBFGLD010000505.1:0-5135 GCA_041576335.1 Anaerolineae bacterium
CCATTATAGTGGATTTTTACAGGTGTGACAAGGTTTTAAATGAATCGCTTGGCATGCAAGAACACGATTTACGGTTAGTAAAGTTTATGGTATCATATGGATGATACTTATCAAAGAAAGAGGAGTGACCTTATATGAAAGCGGTCATCATGGCTGGCGGGGCCGGGTCGAGACTTCGTCCAATGACAATAGAGCGCCCCAAGCCTATGATACCTATCGTCAATAAGCCGGTGTTGGCACATATTCTCGATCTGCTGAAGCGCCATAATATTACCGAGGCGATCATTACTGTACAATATCTGGCGGATTTGATTCAGGATTTTTTTGGAGACGGCGCCGGTTTTGGGTTACAAATTCACTACTCAGTAGAAGAAACACCGCTTGGCACCGCCGGAAGCGTAAAGAATGCTCAAAATCTACTCGATGACACGTTTTTGGTCATTAGCGGCGATGCGTTAACCAACTTTAATCTCACAAAGCTGATCGCATATCATAAGAAGGTCAAAGCCCAGGGAACAATTGCTGTATATAGGTTGGCCGATCCCGTTGATTATGGCGTGATTAACCTCAAAACCAACGGCCAAATTGCCCGCTTTCAAGAAAAACCCAGCCGTGGCTCGATAATGTCTGATTATGTCAATACAGGGATTTATGTTCTAGAGCCTGAAATCTTGAATCATTTTGACCCGAATGTTGCTTTCGATTTTGCGACCGATCTGTTTCCTCTCATCCACCGCCAGGGTTACCCCCTGTACGGCTACGTGGCCGATGGTTACTGGTGCGACGTGGGTAATATTTCTGAGTACATGCGAGCTACCGCTAATGCTCTTGAAGGAAAAGTAGAGGGGATGGATTTGGGGCGTCACTTAGGTAATAATATCTGGGCCGGAAAAGATGTAACGCTTGCCCCCAACGCCCGCCTGGAAGGTCCAATTTATTTAGGAAACTCGGTACAGGTGAAGAGCGGGGCCGTAATTCGAGGACCGACGGTCATTCGTGACTACACCGTCGTCGATAACGAGGCCCAAATAGACCGATCAATCCTATGGCGTAATTGTTACATTGGTGAAAGGGTTCAAATCAGCGGCGCCGTTGTGATGAGACAATGTAGCCTAAAGGATCAGGCTAAGGTTTTCGAAGGTGCAGTTATTGGAGATGGCGTTATTATCGGTGAAGGTGCCGTAATTCACCCCGGTGTTAAGATTTGGCCCGGCAAAGAGGTTGAACCGGGCACTATCGTTAATAGCAGTATTATTTGGGGTTCACACGGACGCCGAGGGTTGTTTGGCCGTTATGGCGTTACGGGTGTAGTAAACATTGACCTAACGCCGGAGTTTAGCGCCAAGCTAGGCGCGGCTTTTGGCGCGACCTTACCCAAAGGTTCGATCGTTACCATAAACCGGGACGTACATCGCAGCCCACGAATGATAAAACGAGCGATCATTTCCGGTTTGCCTTCGGCCGGTATCAGCGTTTGGGACCTTGGGTCGCAGCCCATCCCGGTGGCACGCTACTATACCCGAATCTCGGGAGCGAAAGGTGGCGCCCACGTCCGACTTTCCCCGTTTGATGAGCGGGTGGTCGATATCCGTTTTATGAATGACCAGGGACTCGACCTCAGTAAAGACAGAGAACGCGATTTTGAACGTGTATTTTTTCAGAGAGGACTTTCGGCGCGTTTATTTGGACGACATTGGAAGCATTGATTATGCGCCACGCGTTAAAGAGAGCTATATCGAAGATTTTCTCAATCATCTCAACAGCAAAGCTATCCAAGAGGCAGCTTTCAACCTGGTGGTCGATTTTGCCGATGCGCCCGTGGCCAATGTATTACCGCTTATTCTGGACGAGTTAAATTGCAACGTTGTCGCCCTAAACGCCAACGCCAGTCGCGCTAGAGGCTCGATCAGCGAGGAGGAATTCAAGGCGGCCTTGAAGCAAATGCGGATCATTACTACCGCCCTGGGCATGCAACTGGGAATTTATGTCGATCCTGGGGGAGAAAAAATATTTTTAGTAGATGACCAAGGCCATCTACTACCGGGCATAACGGCCTATGCCGCAATGGTTGAAATGGCCCTACGTGATGCTCCCGGCAGCACCATCGTTATCCCTCTCAATTTACCTAACCTTTTCGAGAAGATTGCGACCAGGTATGATGGGCACATCATCTATACTGAAGTCGACTTAAATACGCTGATAAAAACGGCATGCTCCGAAAATGTTATTATTGCCGGAGACGGAAAAGGAAGCTTTATTTTTCCCGATTTTCAGTGTGCGGTTGATGGCCTGATGGCATTGGCAAAAATGTTAGAATTTTTAGCCACGCAAAAGGTTTCATTAAGCGAAGTTGTGGCAAATTTGCCGCCTTACCACCTTGCCCAGCGAAAAGTTCCGTGTGAATGGGACGCCAGGGCCAGAGTGATGCGCCTAATTGGGGAAAAGTTTGAAAGCCATAAGAATCAAACGACCCACGGCCTAAAAATGGCCCTGGGCCCGAACGAATGGGTTTTGGTTGTCCCTGACCCCGAACAGCCTTGCTTTCGAGTAACGGCTGAAGCTGGATCTCTGGATGAGGCAGAAGCAATCGCTGAAGAACACGCTCAGATTGTTTCAGCCATTTCCTTGCAGCCTTAGACTCTTGGGCGAACCACAGCAAGGTAGGTGTAGCAGCGTAAGCAGCAGCGCAACTTATAAGATGTTGCCTCTGCGGTTCCCCTGCCACGCTGCTACACTTACGCTTAAATTAGCTATTTTTCATTGCGAAATGCAGAGAGGGGCAACGCATAGGGATGCGTCTCTGCTACCCTATGCTGCAATGAGTACTAGCTAACCTCGATAGCTGCGCCTTCAGCCTCTAGCTTGTTCTTGGCGTCCTCAGCCATATCCTTACTGACGCCTTCGAGTATTTTGGCGGGAGCGCTATCAACCAACTCTTTGGCTTCTTTCAGGCCCAGGTCAGAGCGAAGGGTCCGCACGGCTTTGATAACCTGGATTTTCTTAGACCCTACATCTTTCAGAGTTACATCGAATTCCGTCTTTTCTTCTTCAGCGGCTGCCTCGGGCGCCGCCATTGGGGCGGCAGCCATCATTGCGGCCGGTGCCGCCGCACTGACACCCCATTTGTCTTCTAACATTTTGGTTAACTCAGCCGCTTCGAGAACGGTCAGCAGGCTGAGCTCATCAACAAGTTTCTCAAGATTTGCCATTTTTGATATTCTCCTTATTTATGGTCACAATAATTAACGATATCAGGGTTTTGAGGCAGCATCAAGCTTCAGCAGACGCCTCTTCCGAACCTTTCTCCGCATAGGCATTGAGCACATTAACGACCTGCCGTACACCACCGGCAACAACCCCGGCCAGCTGCGAGGCTGGCGAATTGATTAAGCCAAGAAGTTGTGCTCGCAGTACGTCGAGAGGTGGTAAATCGGCCAGATTTTTTACTGCCGCCGGGTCGATAAGCTTGGTCCCCATTAGACCACCCTTTATGACCAACAGATCTTGGTCTTTGGCAAAACTGGTCATAGCTTTGGCGACGCTGGTCACGTTGTAAGGGCAAAAACCAAACCCAATGGGACCGCTCAGCATATCCTCCGAAATGGGCAGACCCGCCTCGGCCATAGCTCGTCGGGCCAGGGTATTTTTGACGATAAAAAATTTTCCTTCAGCCTCTCGAATTTTTGCCCGAAGTTGCTGGAGTTCTCGTACCGTCAAGCCACGGTATTCGGCAATAATCACCGCTTTACTGTCATTTAACTGGGCCACATACTGGGCTACAAGCTCTTCCTTTTTTGCTCGTGTGATAGCCAAATTTGTTGTACCTCCTTTCCACATAAAATAAAAACGTCTTTACGCAAACCGACGTAAAGACGTAGAAATCACAGACTTCTGCCAGCTTTAACTTCAAAGGCAGACACACATCACTCTCTAGGAATTCCTGGTCCTTACCTCGGCAGGCGACTTATTTTAAGCGCATGAGCCAGCCAAAAAAGCCCTGCGCACCTGCTGTCTTTGGTATGGTGGCAATTCGATTATTTGATTGTCCGGTAATTAATTAATTTCAAGCCAACTTTAATTGCATTGCTTGGGCCACATCAACCTTGATACCAGGCCCCATGGTGGCACAAAGCGTTACTTTCCTAATATAAGCCCCTTTGGCTCCCGCAGGTTTGGCCTGCAATATTCCTTCCATCAAGGCCGAGAAGTTTTCGGTTAATTGCTCTGCCGAAAATGAGGCTTTGCCGATAGGGACGTGGACATTAGCGGTCCGGTCTAACCTAAATTCCACCCGGCCGGCTTTTAGCTCTTTTACAACGCGCTCCAGGTCACCGTCGGGCACAACCGTACCGGCCTTAGGGCTGGGCATCAACCCGCGCGGACCCAGCAACTTACCAAGCCTACCAACTTTAGACATCATAGGCAGCGTGGCTACAGACACGTCAAATTCAAACCAGCCGCCTTGAATCTTCTCAACAAGATCGTCACTACCGGCAAAATCTGCCCCGGCCTCTAACGCTACGCGCTGCCCTTCACCTTCGGCAAAGACAAGCAGCCGTATTTCGCGACCGGTTCCGTGAGGGAGTTGCACGGTGCTGCGAATTTGTTGGTCAGCTTTACGGGGATCCAGGCCCATGCGAAGATGAGCTTCTATCGTCGCATTAAAATCCGTATACGAGGTTTGCTTCACCAACTCAGTCGCTTCGGCTGGCGAATAATTCATTTTTTCGTCAATTAATTTAGCTGCTTCACGATATTTTTTGCCTCGCTTAGGCATGTTACTCTCCTTGGTGGTTTTAGCGGGCCACTAAACCCTTCCACTGCATAGCTTTGCGGTATATTGAGAATTGTCGACCGCAAATGGCACTAAATCATATCCAATAAAAACGTCGATGCCAGGTGACTACTCTTCAACTACAATTCCCATACTTCGGGCTGAGCCTTCAATTTGTTTGATAGCGCCTTCAATATCAACCGCATTGAGATCCGGCATCTTGGTTTGCGCAATCTCACGAATTTGGGATTTGGTAATCTTGCCGACTTTATCGCGATTGGGCACGCCAGAGCCTTTATCGAGACCGGCTGCCTTCTTAAGGAGGTCACTTGCCGGCGGTGTTTTCGTCACAAACGAAAAG